>NZ_JBELQE010000007.1:0-55448 GCF_040270385.1 Methylorubrum podarium
CCACCTGGAAGGAGCTGATCCAGGAGGAGTTCGGCGACGGCATCATGTCGGCGATCGACTTCAACATGACGATGGAGCGCGAGCCCAACAACAAGGGTGACCGGGTGAAGCTCGCCATGTCGGGCAAGTTCCTGCCCTACAAGTACTACGGCAACGACGAGGGCGTGCCGGAATACGGCTTCAAGGAGCCGTAGGCGCGCTTCGCCGCCGATTTCGAGGGGGCGGGCGAGTTCCGGCGACCGGAAGCCCGCCTACCATTCCCACTCCGCACCGACGCCGACCGAGGTGCGGCCGTCGCTGCCGGCCTCGCCGTTGAGCTTGATTCGTCGCGTCACGTCGTAATTGATCGTCGCGGCGGTGTCGGCCGGCTTGGCGCCGGCCTTCACGCCGACGCTGATGCGGTCGTTGATGTAGCGCGAGGCGCCGACCGCCGGGCCGCCGCTCGCGCCCGTCGAGACGTCGAGGCTGTCGAGACCGAGCCCCTTGCGGGCTGCCTCGAACACGTCGGGCCCTCCCGCCCCGCCGGAGAGCTGTGCCACGGCCTGGGCCAGTTGCAGCGCCTGGAACGGCGAGAGGCCGGCGGCCGCCTTCTTGAACAGGATGCGCGACAGGATCTCGTCCTGCGGCAGGCTCGGATCGGAGGAGAGCGCGAAGACCGGCTGCGAGGCCGGTCCCGTGACCGCGACGCGGGCGGTGACGTCGGCGGCCTTGGTCTCCGCGGCGAAGTCGAGATCGGGCTGGGCGAGATCGCCCGCGAAGAACACCCGGCCGCGGGTGAAATCGAGGCGCTGTCCGGCGAGGCTGAAGACGCCGCGGCGCATGGCGAAGTCGCCGTTGGCCCGCGGGTCGCGCGACGAACCGGTGACGTGCAGTTCGCCGCCGAGTTCGGCATCGATGCCGCGCCCGCGGACGAAGATGCGGTTCGGCGCGCTCACGGTCACGTCCAGGCTCGCATCGAAGGGCGGGGCCGCCTTCCTCCGGCGGCTCGCCGCCTCGATCTGCGCCCTGCGCTCGGCCCGCTTAGCGAGGCGCTCGCGCACCTCGGGGGTCACGTTGACCCGGCGGATCCCCGGCAGGGGCTGCACCGTCGCCGGCAGTCGGTCGGGCACCGACACGTCGATGGAGACGACATCGACCCGCCCCTTGATCATCGGCCTGCGGGCGAGCGGCCCCGACAGGGCGAGGTTGAGGCTCGACACCGCCGTCATCAGCGGGCTCGACACCAGTTCGGCCCGGTCGGCGGTGATGCGCAGATTGCCGGGAAAGCCCGAGGCCGGCTCCATGGCCACGCGTCCGTCCACCGAGAGGCGCCCGCCGTTGCGGGTCGCGGCGGTCAGGCGCTCGATGACGACGGTGTCGCCGCGGCCCGTCACCCGACCCTGGATGTCGGTGAGGCGGATGCCGTTGAGCGGATCGGCGAAACTGCCGCCGGAGAGCGTCGCCGAGCCCTCTACCCTCGGCGCCGCCACCGTACCGGTCACGCCGGCATCGAGGGCGACCCGACCCGCGACCCGCTGGCCGCCGACGCTCAGCATGGAATTGGCGAGCGCCGCGTCGAGGGTGCCGCGGGCGCGCAGACTCAAGCCCCCGCCGGCCTCGACCGGCACCGTGCCCGTCACCGTCACCTCGGCGCCGCGCCCGGCGGAGACGCGCCCGTCGATGCTGGCCTCGCCGTCGGCGAGCCGGCCGCTCGCCCGCGCCGTGATCGGCGGCAGGCCGGCCTTGCGGGTCTCGGGCGTGACGAGGCCGGCGACGGAGAGCGCGTAGCGCCCCTCCGGCCGCGCGGCCGGGCCGCGCAGGTCGGCCTCGCCCTCCAGCGTGCCGGATAGAGCGAGGCTCGGGCTCGCGATCCGCGCGAGCGACAGCGGCAGGGCGCGGATGCCGAGCTTGAGGTCGAGATCGGACCCGGCGCGGCCCTGGACGGTGATCCGCCCGGAACCGGCGGCAACGACGAGCCCCTCGATCAGCGCGGAGCCCCGGTCGAGGGTGATCGCGGCGGGGCCAGCGAGGGCGAGACGGTCGCCGCCGCGCTGCGCCGAGAAGCGGGCGATCTCGATCCGCGTGCGCGCGGCCGGGATCAGACGCGCGGCACCGTCGAGGGCGAAGCCGCGGGCCTGGGCGGTGAGCGTGATGTCGCTCGCCGCCGCCGTGCCGTTGGCGGTGAGCCGCACCGTATCGATGCCCTGGCCCGCCGCGACGAGGCGATCGATGGCGGCGTGGCCGTCGAGGACCGGATGCGCCCGCAGATCGAGGCCGGTGAGATCCGCGTCGAGTTTCGCGAGACCGAAGGTGTCGTAGCGCAGGCTCGTCCCCGTGGCGCGGATCGCCGCGTCCTGGCGGCCGCCCGCGCGGGAGAGCGTCACCGCCGCGTCGAGGCTGCCGCCCATGGGCGCGAGGGCGAGCGGCGACAGGTCGCCGAGATCGCCGGCCCGCACCGTCAGGGAACCCTCGGCGAGGAGATTGTCGGCATCCACCACGGCACGCCCGTCCGCGGTGACGGAGCCGAGGGCGAAGGCCAGCCGGTCGAGGGCGTAATCGGTCCGGCTCGGTCGGGCGATGTGGGCCTCGGCCCGCAGCGGCTTGCCGGCGATGTCGCCGGTCAGGCGCAGGGTGCCGTCGAGGGCGTCGCGCAGATCGCTCAGCACCGCGTCGAGGCGCAGATCCCGAATCGGTCGCCCGTTGGCGGTCACCTGCGGGGCGCGGAGCGCGGCGGTGAGGGCGGGCTTCAGGAGAGACCCCGTCAGCCGCGCGTCGGCGCTCGCCGGGCCGGCGAGCCGCTCGTCGAGGGCGGAGAGGTTCTTGAGATCGACGCGGGCGGCCACGTCGGCGGTCCTGGCGTTGGCCTGTCCCTGAAGGGTGGCGGCAAACCCCGCGCCCTCGAAGCGCACGCGGTCGAAACCGTAGCCGTCATAGGTCTGCGAAACACGCCCCGTCAGCACCGGAGCACGGCCGACCAGCCGGTCGGCCGTCTCCCCGCCGAGGACGAGGCCGCCGCCGCGCAGGTCGAGGTCGGCGGAGAGAGCCTTGTGGGCCGGGTCGCCGCTCAAGGAAGCCTTGGCATCGAGGCGGCCGGCGAGCGTGCGGCCCGCCACGCCGGAGAACGCGCCGATATCCGCGAGCGCCGCCTCGACCGTGCCCGTCAGGGTGTTCTGCCCGAGGCGGCCGGCATAGGCGGCACGGGCGGTGTCGGATTCGACGGTCAGGGTGGTGACGTCGAGGATCCCGTCCGAGCCGGCGGCGGCGCGCAGGGTCAGCTTGGCACGGCTGCCCACGGCGCGGCGCAGGGCCGGGTCGGAGAGGCGCAGACCGTCCATCGCCGCGTCGGCGGTGACGGCGAAGCGCTGCGCCGTGTCTGCGCCCGTCGGCTCGACGCTGAGCACGGCCTCGACGCGCTCGAGGCTCGATTCCCTCGTGCGCAGGCCGGCGGCCTTGAGGTTGCCCTTCACCCGCGGCGACGCGAGCGGCCCTTTCAGGCTGCCGTCGAAGAGCAGGGTTTCCAGTTCCGCCTCGGCCGCCTTGGTCACACCGCCTTCGGTGGGAACGGCGCGCGCGGAAATCGTGAAATCCGCGACCCGGCCGGCGGTCAGGGTGCCGCCGATCCCGAGCCGCGCGGTGCGGGAGGCGAGGTCGAGCCGGTCGATGCGGAAGGCGCCGGTATCGGAGAAGGCCATGCCGCCGTCGAGCTTGGTCTCGCCGGAAAAAATCGCCGCGGCCGGGCCCGGCACGAGGCCCTCGATGCGCGAGGTCAGGTCGAGGCTGAGGCGCCGGTCGCTGCCGATGCGCGAGAGGCGCGCGCCGCCCTTGGCGCCGATCTCCGGGCCGGCGTCGAAATCGAGCCTCGCGTTGAAGGCGTCGAGGGTGCCGCTTCCGTCGAGGTCGAAGTTGATCGGCGGCGTGCCGGGGAGATTCGCCGCCTTCGAGAGAAGTCCGCCCTCCGGCTCGACGAGGGTCGCCTTCACTTCCAGACGCTCGCCCTTGGGCACGAACAGGAGCCGGGCGAGGAAGCGGCCGGCGGCGTCGAGGCGGCGGAACTCCGCGCTGGCGTCGAGCCCCTCGGAGGGGTTCCCGAGCTTGGCCTTGCCGCTGCCGGCGAGCCGGGCGGGCTGGCCCGCGACGCTCTCGCCCAGCACCAGCTCGGTCAGCGTGAAGCCCTTGATCTCGACCTTCACCGGCAGCTCCGGCAGGAGGCTGCCATCGGGCTCGGCTTCCGCCGGCGTCGGGCCGGGCACCGGCTTGCGCAGCACTTCGAGCCGGCCGATCTCCAGGCTGTCGACTTCGAGCCGGCCGGAGAGCAGCGCGAGGCGCCGCCAGACGAGGCGGGCGCGGTCGAGCTTGAGCCACGGGCCGTCGGAATCGCTGATGACGACGTTGCGGATGGTGGCGTCCGACGACAGGGCGCCGTCGACGGCCCCGATCGAGACCTGTGACGAGGGCGTCGAGAGTGCCTTGGACAGGAGCCCGCCGAGCGCGGTCTTCTCGCCGTCCGCGGCACGGGTGTCGTCGGTGGCGAAGAGGGCGGCGAAAAGCAGGGCGGCCGAGAGGAGAGCGGCCGCCAGGATCCCCCTCGCTCCGGCGCGGCAACGCCCCTCCCCCGCGCGGCGGGATGGATCGCGGTGGTGCCGGCGACGCGGGACTTCCATTCAGAACGCCTGTCCGAGGCTGATGTACAGGGCGGCCGGCAACTCGCGGTTTCCCTTGATCCTGTCGAGCGGGAAGGCGAGGTCGGCGCGGATCGGACCGATGCCGGTGTAGTAGCGGACGCCGATGCCCGCCGCCTTGCGGATACGCTCATCGAAATCCGGCAGCGTCGAGGCGAAGGCGGTGCCCGCGTCGAAGAACGGCACGATGCCGATCGTGTCGGTGATCTTGATGCGGGCCTCGATCGAGGCTTCCAGCAGGCTGCGCCCGCCGATCGGCAGGTTGAATGGCCCGCGCGGGCCGAGGGTCCGGAAGGCGAAGCCGCGCACCGAGCCGCCGCCGCCGGCGAAGAAGCGGAAATTGTCGGGGATCTCGTCGAGCCGCGCTCCCGAGACCGAGCCGAATCCGAGGCGTCCGGCGAGCACGTATTTCCGCTCGTCGTCCAACGCGTAGTAAGTCGAGCCCTGGGCCTTCGCGACGAAGATCCCCGGATCCGAGCCGAGGAAGCCGGGATAGGGCGCCGCGGAGGCGATCACCCGGAAGCCCTCGGTGGGATCGAGCAGGCTGTCGGTCGAATCGTAGGTGACGGAGAGCGGCACGCCGATCAGCCGGTAATCGACCGTGCCGATGGCGTCCTTCGAGCGGCCGACCTGCCCGTCGAGGCCGATCTGGGCGGAGAAGGTGTCGGAGAAGCGGTGGCGCAGGGCCACCGAAGCCCCGGCCGCGTCCACGAAGTAGCTCTGCTGCACCTCGCGGGTGACGAAGACATTGGCCAGGAGATCGTTGCGGGTGCCGCCGAGCGCCGGTTTCACGAAGGTCGCGGAGAGGCGCCCGCCGAGCCCGGTCGTGTCGATGCCCGCGAGCTTGCGCTGGGTCGCGAACGGATCGTAGCCGAGGCCGAGATAGTAGATGTCGGCGTCGAGCCGCAGCGTCTCGCCGCCGCCCCACAGGTTCCGGTTGGCGTAGTAGGCCCGGACGCCCGGTCCGTCGACGGTGGAGTAGCGCGCCGCGACGCCGATGAGATTGCGCTCGCGCTCGCTCACCTCCACTAAGATCGGCAGGTTGCCCTGCGCGTCGAGAGTCTCGCCCTCGCGCACGCGGACCGCGCCGAGGCCCTCGATGCGGGCCACCGAGCGACGGATGTCGGCGACCGCCTTCGGCGAGTAGGGATCGCCGGGCTCGGAATAGATGAACGAGCGGATCACCGCCGGATCGATGCCGTCGGTCGCCTTGACCGACACTTCGCCGAGCCCGGCCATCGGCCCGGGATCGATGGTGAAGGTGACATCCATGACGTGCGCCGCGTCGTCCACGACGGGGTCGCGGCTCACCGCCTTGGCGAAGGGATGGCCGAGGGCGCGGAAGCGGTCGACGATCCTCGCCTCGCGGGCCAGCACCGTGGCCGAGCGGGCCGGGACGTCGTCGTCGGTGCGGGTGAAGCGCTCGGGCAGCACCTCGTCCGAGAAGGGACGGCCGCGCGGATCGAGGGCGCGGACGCTGCGGAGGGTGTAGAGGGGGCCGAGATCGACGGCGATCTTGACCGGCACCAGCGCTCGCCCGCGCGCGCCCTCCGCGGCACGAGAGGCGGCGGCGAGCGAGGCTTCCCCGCCGACCGGAACACCGTCGATGCGGATCGCGACCGTTCCCTGATAATAGCCGAAGCCGGACAGGACGTCGGTCAGGCGGCGCAGATCCGCCTCGGCGCGCCGGACCAGCCCCTCCCCGTCCGGGGGCGCCTCCTGCCGTAGGCGGTAGAGCGTCGACGTATCCTGAAGCGCGCGGAGGATGTCCGAGTCGTCGGTGCCGGTGATCCGCAGGTTGTAGGGCAGCGCCCCGGCGCTCGGTGCCGGCGGCTCCTCCTCGGAGTCGAACAGGCCGAACAGATCGAAGGCCTGCGCCCGCTGCGGCAGGACCATCAGCGCCGCCACACCCAGAAGAACGCCACCGAGGGCCGGCGAACGCAGCAGGCAGTTCATCCGGACATGCATTCGCGCGGTGGGATCTCTGGTTCGTGACGGGGCGATGCCTCCACGAAAGCATCCAGATGTTAAGTACCCGTCGATCACCCGCCGGGCTACCCCGGCCACGCTTGGCACACCGCTTGATCGAGAAATGGTGAGCGGACAACGGTCCGGTGTGCCCGATCGGTCGCAGATCCGACGGAGATCGGACGCCTCGCCTCGATCGTCGACGGATCCGGCGCGGCGGCGCTACTCCTCGTCCTCGACCACCGTGATCTGGGACGGAAGCGGCAGGCTGATCGTGCAGCGCAAGCCGTGCGGCTCGAAGGTCAGGTCGGTATCCGCCTTCAATTCGTAGCGCAGGCTGCGTTCGAGGACTTCAAAACCGAACCCGCGATGCGACGGCGACGGCGCGACGTCTTCGAGACCGCTCTCTTCCCAGACGAAGGTCAGCTTTGGCGGGGACCCGCTCGCCTCCGTCGGCGAGGACAGCGTCCAGGCGACGCGGATGTGGCCCTGGGGCACCGTCAGGGCGCCGTGCTCGACGGCGTTCACGGCCAACTCGTGCACCGCCATGGCGAAGACCTCGGCCGCTCCGGAGCGCAGGCGCAGGCTCGGTCCCGCGATCGCGACCTGTTCGCCCTCCCGCGCGAGATGCACCAGAAGCTCGTCGGCGACGAGGGAGTGCAGACCGATCCCCTCGGGCACGCTCCGCATCAAGGCGTTGAGCACGCGGGCGAGGGCATCGGCCCGCCCGTCGAGATGGGCGACGTAGGTTTCCACGGAGTCGCTCGTCTCGGCCGAGCGGCGGATGATCGCTCGCAGCATCGACAGCGTGTTGCGCACCTTGTGGCGCAGCTCTGCGGGCAGACCCTTCTCGTCGAGGAAGCGGCGCAAGCGCCGGTTCTCGGCCTCCAGCTCCTCGATACGTGCGTCCCGCGGATCCTGGTTCATGGTTTAGCCGTTCGCTGACCTCAAGAGGATGAATCGGCTAAAGCCGCTCATCAATCGTCGTCCGCTACCGATGGATCACGCTCGTAATGTAGATAAGATGGGTCGAACAGCGAGGCCGCCTGAAGGGCGGGAAAATCAGGAATGGTGAGCTGACGCCCGCGCAGGCGGATCAGGCCCGCCGCCCGCAACTCCTTGAGGGTGCGGTTGATGTGCACCGTCGAGAGACCCATCGCGTCGCCGAGATCGGCCTGGGTGATGGGGAACTCGCAGCTCGTCTCGCTCGTCAGGCCGACGGCGCGCAACCGCAGGAACAGCTCGCAGAAGAGGTGTCCCAGGCGCTCCGTCGCCAGACGCTGGCCGAGGCTGACGGTCCACTCGCGCTGGATCGCCGCCGTCACGAGCATTTCCCACCAGAGCGCCTCCGCCACGCGTGGATATTGCAGGGCGATGTCCCGGATGGCGGCCTCGGAGATCTCGGCAAGGACCACCGAGGTCAGCGTTCCCAGCGAATGATCCATCTTCCGCAAGACGAAGACGTGCGGATCGCACAGATCACCGGGAAGGAAGATCGAGATGACTTGGCGCCGGCCGTCCTCGAGCTGCTTGTAGCGGCAGGCCCACCCTTCGAGGACGACGTTGACGTGGCGAGGCCGGTCGCCGTCGCGGATCACGTCCTCACGCGCGCCCAACCGTCGTGTCGGTTGGGCGATCTTTTCCAGGGCCTGCTTCTCCTCCGGAGACAGGCGGACGAAGTTTTCCAGCTTGCGAACGAGCGGGTTAGACACTGAGCTTCCTTGGCCTGGCCGCCGCAACCTAACGCTCGGCAAAGCTCGCGGAACTAACGCACGTTAGTTTTTCGCGCAGACACCTGAATCTATGAACAGATTCCTGTCGCGGCGCACATGCCACCGACGTCATGCCGGATCTGAACGACAAAGAGGAAGCGGTGCGCGTCGAGCATCGTCAGCCGCGTGCACGGACGATGGGGCGGATGAACTGCCGCAG
Source organism: Methylorubrum podarium (assembly GCF_040270385.1). Taxonomy (NCBI): domain Bacteria; kingdom Pseudomonadati; phylum Pseudomonadota; class Alphaproteobacteria; order Hyphomicrobiales; family Methylobacteriaceae; genus Methylorubrum; species Methylorubrum podarium. The sequence continues at coordinate 8,559 of NZ_JBELQE010000007.1, forward strand.
GCCGCCGACGTCTTTCGCGGGATGTGTTTGGTGGGGGAAGTAGGACTCGAACCTACGAAGCTTACGCAGCGGATTTACAGTCCGCCCCCTTTGCCGCTCGGGACATTCCCCCAAACCGGGTCGCCGCGTTTCGATCGCGGCGGGCGAGGCCCTTATGGTGAGGGTCTGATCGGGTGTCAACCGATCCGTTTCACGGGGTTTCTATCCACAGGGCGCGAGGTCGCAGATTCGCACCTGAGCCCGCTCGGCCCCGCGCCACCGGTCGCAGGAGAGCGTGCCGGCGACATGAAAGCTCCGGCCGATACCGCCGAGCAGGGCGGTGCCCAGGGGGCCCTGCGCAGCGCGGAAGGCGATACCGCCGACCGCCTGCCCATCGCCGCTGACGAGCCGCGCGCGGACATGTCCGTTTCCGACGATGCCCGCGTCGACGAGGCGATGGCGCGGCAGCGCCATGACCGGCTCCGGCGCGCCCTGCCCGAACGGCCCCGCCCGCTGGATCAGCCGCACCAGTTCGGCGGTCGCGCCGCCGGCGCTCACCGTGCCGTCGATCAGCAGCGCCTCGGCCGCCCGTGCCCGGCCGACGGCTTCGAGGAGATCACGGGACAGGCTCGCGCCGAAGGCGTCGAGGCCTCCCGGCGCCAGGGTGACGCCGGCCGCCATGGCGTGTCCCCCGCCCTTGACCGCGAGCCCGGCCTCGACGGCGCTGCGCACGGCCCCGCCGAGATCCGCTCCGGCGACCGAGCGCCCGGATCCGACGGCACTTCCGTCGGGCTTGACCGCGAAGGCGAAGGCCGGCCGGCCGAACCGCTCCTTGAGGCGGGCGGCAATGAGGCCGACGATGCCGGGATGCCATTCGGGCGAAGCGGCGATCAGCACCGGACGGTCAGGGTCGCGGGCGAGGCGCGCATCCATCTCCGCCTCGGCCTCGGCGACCGCCTGCGCCTCGATGGCCTGCCGTTCGCGGTTGAGCCGGTCGAGTTCCTCGGCGATGCGGCGGGCTTCCATCGGGTCGGCGGTGGTGAGCAGGCGCGCGCCCAGGCCGGCATCGCCGATGCGGCCGCCGGCATTGATGCGCGGCCCGACGAGGAAGCCGAGATGCCACGCCTCCGGCGGCTCGCTCAGCCCGGCCGCGTCGAGGAGCGCCGCCAGCCCCGGCCGTCCGCGCCCGCGCATCACCGCGAGCCCCTGGACGACGAAGGCGCGGTTCAGTCCGGTGAGCGGGACGACGTCGGCCACGGTGGCGAGCGCCACGAGATCGAGGAAATCGGTCAGCCGCGGCTCGGCGGAGGCTCCGAAGGCGCCCTCCCCCCGCAAGCGGCGGGCGAGCGCGACCAGGGTCATGAAGACGACGCCCGCCGCACAGAGATGGCCGAGCCCGGACAGGTCGTCGAGCCGGTTCGGGTTGACCAGGGCGCGGGTCGTCGGAAGCTCCTCCGGCGCGCCGTGGTGATCGAGCACGATCACGTCGAGGCCGAGGGAAGCGGCGGCGGCCAGGGGCTCGTGGCCAGCGGTTCCGCAATCGACGCAGACGAGCAGGCCCGCCCCCTCCGCGCGCAGCGCGGTGACGGCGCCGACATTGGGGCCGTAGCCCTCCGTGATGCGGTCGGGGATGTGGATGCGCACCGGCACGCCGAGCGCCCGCAGATACGCGGCCAGCAAAGCCGCGCTCGACGCGCCGTCCACGTCGTAGTCGCCGAAGATCGCCACGGTCTCGCGGGTCCGAACGGCGTGGGCGAGCCGGTCGACCGCCGCCTCCATGTCCACGAGGACGGCCGGGTCCGGCATCAGGTCGCGCAGGCGCGGGGACAGGTAGGCCTCGGCCTCCGCCGGCCGCACGCCGCGCCCGACGAGGACGCGGGCGAGCAGGTCCGGCAGCCCGTAGGCCTGGCTCATGGTCGTCGCCAGGGCCTGGAGTCCGGGATCGCCGCAGCGCTCCCGCCACGGCCGCCCCAGCACCGAGGCGGAGACGTCGAGGAACGGGCGGGGCAGATCGGGGTGGGAAGCGAGGGACATGGCGGCGGACACGCGGCGACTATACCGGCTTCGGCCGGCAAAAACTGCGCCCCGCAAACGACAGCGGGGCGGACGATTGCTCGCCCCCCCCGCCGCCTGACCGCCGTTTGGGCCGATCAGAGGTTCTTGAGGATGCTGTCGACGACCTTCTTGGCGTCGCCGAACAGCATCATCGTGTTGTCGCGGAAGAACACCTCGTTCTCGACGCCGGCATAGCCGGAGCCCATGCCGCGCTTGATGAAGAGGACCGTCTTGGCCTTCTCCACGTCGAGGATCGGCATGCCGTAGATCGCCGAGGTCTTGTCGGTCTTGGCGGCCGGGTTGGTGACGTCGTTGGCTCCGATCACGAAGGCCACGTCGGCCTGCGGGAACTCGCCGTTGATGTCCTCCAACTCGAACACCTCGTCGTAGGGCACGTTGGCTTCCGCCAGGAGCACGTTCATGTGCCCCGGCATGCGGCCCGCCACCGGGTGGATGGCGTACTTCACGTCCACGCCTTCCTTCTTCAGCAGGTCGGCCATCTCGCGCAGGGAGTGCTGCGCCTGGGCGACCGCCATGCCGTAGCCGGGGACGATGATGACCTTCTCGGCGTTCTTCATGATGTAGGCCGCGTCGTCCGCCGAGCCCTGCTTGACGGGGCGCGTCTCGACCTGCCCGCTGCCGGCCGCGGCGGTGTCCCCGCCGAAGCCGCCGAGGATGACCGAGATGAACGAGCGGTTCATCGCGTGGCACATGATGTAGGACAGGATCGCGCCCGACGAGCCGACCAGCGAGCCCGTGATGATGAGCGCGAGGTTGCCGAGCGTGAAGCCGATGCCGGCCGCGGCCCAGCCCGAGTAGGAGTTCAGCATCGACACGACGACGGGCATGTCGGCGCCGCCGATCGGGATGATGATGAGGCCGCCGAGGATCAGCGAGACGATCACGATCAGCCAGAACGCCACCTTCGACTCGGTGCCGATGAAGATGCCGAGCAGCACGACCAGGAAGATCGCCACCGAGAGGTTGATGGCGTGCCGGGCCGGCAGCAGGATCGGCTTGCCGGACATGCGCCCGTCGAGCTTGGCGAAGGCGATGACCGAACCGGTGAAGGTGATCGCGCCGATCGCCACGCCGAGACCCATCTCGAACAGCGACTGCTTGTGGAAGTGGCCGTTCTCGATGATGCCGAAGGCCTGGGGCGCGTAGAGCGCACCGGCCGCCACCGCGACCGCCGCGAGGCCGACCAGCGAGTGGAAGGCGGCGACGAGCTGCGGCATCGCCGTCATCGGCACCCGCTTGGCGATCACGGCACCGGCGCCGCCGCCGAGGCCGAGGCCGAGGAGCACGAGGATCCAGGCGCTGAGGCCGGACGGCGGGTGGCCGACCAGCGTGGTGAGGATGGCGAGCCCCATGCCCACCATGCCGTAGAGGTTGCCCTGACGAGCGGTCGTCGGGTGCGAGAGCCCCCGCAGCGCCATGATGAACAGGACGCCGGAGACGATGTAGAGAAGGGATGAGACGTTTTCAGACATCGCCTCAGGCCTTCTTCTTGTACATGCCGAGCATGCGCTGCGTGACGAGGAAGCCGCCGAAGATGTTCACGGAGGCGAGGACGATACCGATGAAGCCGAAGAAGCGGGCCCAGCCGGTGCCCTTCTCGATCAGCGGGACGCCGACGGCGAGCAGCGCGCCGACGATGATGACGGAGGAGATCGCGTTGGTGACGGACATGAGCGGCGTGTGCAGCGCGGGCGTCACCGACCAGACGACGTAGTAGCCGACGAAGATCGCGAGCACGAAGATCGCGAGACGGAACACGGTCGGATCGACCGCGCCGTGGGTGGCGGCCGCCACGCCGTGGCCGATCGCATCGGCGATCGACTGCGCGTGGGCGGCGTTCTGCTGGGCGATGTCGGCCGCGGCGCGTGCGGCGGCCGCGGCGGCCTGGGCCTGATCAGCAGGCGAGACGGGCGGAAGGGGGGTTGCCATGATGAGATCCTCCGCGACCGATCAGGCTTTGGGCTGAAAGTTGGGGTGAACCACCTGACCGTCGCGGGTGAGGTTGGTGGCCTTGACGAGTTCGTCGTCCCACTTCACCGCCAGCGCCTTTGCTTCCTTGTCGATCATCGTCTCGACGAAGGAGAAAAGATTGCGGGCGTAGAGGCTTGAGGCGGTCGCCGCGAGGCGGCCGGGCACGTTGACGTGGCCGACGATCTTCACGCCGTTGCCGACGGTAACGATCTCACCCGCCTTCGCACCCGCGACGTTGCCACCGCGCTCGACCGCGAGGTCGACGAGCACCGAACCCGGCTTCATCGAGGCGACCATCTCCTCGGAGACGAGCTTCGGCGCCGGGCGGCCCGGGATCAGGGCCGTGGTGATGACGATGTCCTGCTTGGCGATGTGGCCCTTGACCAGCTCCGCCTGCTTCTTCTGGTACTCGGCCGACATCTCCTTGGCGTAGCCGCCGGACGTCTCGGCCTGCTTGAACTCGTCGTCCTCCACCGCGACGAACTTGGCGCCGAGCGATTCGACCTGTTCCTTGGTGGCGGGGCGCACGTCCGTGGCGGTCACCACGGCGCCCATGCGGCGGGCGGTGGCGATGGCCTGGAGGCCGGCGACGCCGACACCCATGATGAAGATGCGCGCGGCCGGCACGGTGCCCGCGGCGGTCATCATCATCGGCAGGGAGCGGCCGTACTCGGCGGCCCCATCGACCACGGCGCGGTAGCCGGCGAGGTTGGCCTGGGACGAGAGCACGTCCATCACCTGCGCGCGGGTGATGCGGGGCATCAGCTCCATGGCGAAGCTGGAGACACCCGCCTCGGCCATGGCCTTCAGCGCGTCCTCGTGGCCGTAGGGGTCCATGATCGCGACGACCACGGCGCCCTTCTGGATCTTGGCAAGCTCGTCCGCGTTGGGACGGCGGACCTTGAGGACCAGATCCGAGCCGGACAGAGCCTCCTCGGCGCTTCCGGCGATCTTGGCGCCGGCCGCCTCGTACTCGGAATCGGGAACGCCGGCCTTGGTGCCGGCCCCCGATTGCACGACGACCTCACTGCCCAGACCAATGAACTTCTTGACCGTTTCTGGGACGGCCGCGACCCGTGGTTCTATCGGGTCCGTCTCCGTCAAGACGGCAATACGCATCAGTTGCTCCCGTTCTTACAGCCGCCCTTCGGCGTGCCGGTATCCGAGCCTTCGTGGAAGTTCAGATCTGGAAAAGGCCGACCCGTGGGGCCGGCCCGAAACATTCGGTCCTCAGCTCAGGAAGAGGATCGCGAGGAGGGCTGCGAGGACGAAGGCCTGGGCCTTCCAGCCGATGGCCGGAACGAAGGCGCCGGCCGCCGCGGCGGCCCAGGACACCAGCACGCCGATGATGGCGGTCACCCAGGCTTCGTGCACGCCGCCGATGGCGAGGGCCACGACCCAGCACAGAACCGTGACCGTGCCGATCTCGACGAAGCGGATGAAGCCCCGATAGGTTTGCTCGTGGGTCTTCTCGTCCATCGCCGGGCTGTAGTTCAGGCCGGTGAGGGTCTTCGTGTCCGCCATTGCGCGCCCGTTCCCTGATATCGTTTTGCTTGTCACGCGCGGATTTAGCGCAAGGCTATCCCGCTCGCAATCAGCTTGACGGTCGGGTCGGCACGTCTTGAGCCGACTTTTTGTTATGTCGGGTTGGGCAGACCCGCCTCGGCCAGGGCCGTGCCCTGCCGCTCGGACAGGGTTTCGAGCGAGAATCGCTCGATCTCCGCCTCGAACAGCCGATGATAATTCAGTTCGGAGCGCAGGTGCAGAAAGACCGCGCCGAGCCCGACCGCGGCCCGGTCCATGAACACGAATTCCTGTGGGACGGTGACCGGCCCCCGCTCCTTCAACGCCTGATGGACGGAAAACGCCTCTCGCCGGCCGTAGGCCCCGGGCTCGACCCCGTCGGCGACCGTGCGCGTGCGGTCTTCCAGCAAGGGCCCATAGATGAAGCGGGCCCAGATGTTGAGGATGTCGACGGTCTCCTTGTCGAGCTTCTTGAAGCCCCAGACCTCGTAGGCGTGGACGACGCGATCCCGATCGTTGTTCAGCAATCCGCGGTAGAGATCGACCACGCCGCCGACGAAGCGCGGGTGGAAGATGCGCACGCAGCCGTAATCGAGCAGGTTGATGCCCTGCGCCTCGCCGCCCTCGGAGAAGACGGTGTAGTTGCCGAGATGCGGATCGCCGTGGATTACCGCGGCGCGGCTGAAGGGATGCCACCACGCCCGGAACATCGCCTGGGCGATGCGGTTGCGGATCTCGATCGGGGCGTCGGCGAAGGTCAGGATCCTCTCACCGTCGAGCCAGCCGAGGGTGAGGAGCCGCTTCGTGGAGAGATCGGGGTGCACCGTCGGCACCCGCACCGAATCGATGTCCTTGAGCACGCTGCCGTAGAGGGCGGCGTGCTTGGCCTCACGGCCGTAATCGAGTTCCTCGCGCACCCGCGCGCCGATCTCCTTGGAGATCTCCGACGTGTCGAGCCAGGAATTCATCCGGCGATGCAGGGCGAAGGCGACCTGGAGCTGCTTGAGATCGGCCTCCACCGCCGACTGCATGTCGGGATACTGGAGCTTGCAGGCGAGCGGCGCGCCGTCGAGCGATTCGGCGCGGTGGACCTGCCCCAGGGAGGCGGCTGCCGCGGGTTTCAGGTCGAATCGGCCGAAGCGGCTCTGCCAGTCGGCGCCGAGTTCGGCCATCATCCGGCGCTTGACGAAGGCCGCCCCCATCGGCGGCGCGTCGGCCTGAAGCTTCTGCAGCTCGGCGGCGTATTCCGGCGGCAGGAGATCCGGCACGGTGGCAAGGAGCTGCGCCACCTTCATGATCGGCCCCTTCAGGCCGCCGAGGGCCTGGGCCAGGGCCGCCGCGTTGGTCAGGCTCGCGCCGTCCTTCCCGCCGAACAGGCGCGCCGCCGCCATCCGCGCGGCCACCCCTCCGACATTGGCGCCGACGCTAGCGTAGCGGCTCGCGCGGGCGGTGAAGCGGTTGGCTTCGCGGTCGGTCTCGGCCATGGACTCGGATCGATTCCTTTCGGGACTCGACCGGAGATAGGCAGCTCGGTGTCCCGCGCACAGGGCGCTGGGACGGCGCGCCGCGGATGGGACTACACTGCCTTCGGCCAGTTGTCGCGGATCCAGCGGGTGAGGCCGGATTCGTCGATCTCGCCGGCGGCGAGGCCACGGATCATCAGCACCGCCTCCGCTTCGTCAACGACGAAATCGATATCGTTCAGCCCGAGGAAGGTCACCAACGCCAGGAGCGCAGCGCGCTTGTTGCCGTCGATGAAGGGATGGTTTTTGGCAATGCCGAAGGCGTAGGCTGCGGCGAGTTCAGCCAAGTCAGGCTCGCCGTAGCCTACGCGATTGATGGGTCGACCGAGGGCCGATTCGAGCGCGCCCTCATCGCGCAGGCCTGGAGGCCCGCCGAATAGCTTGAGCTGCTGTGCGTGAATGGCCTGGACGAGGTCGCTTGTCAGCCAAACGATCTCGCTCACTTCGCCAACTCGGCGAGCGCGTTGCGATAGGTCTTCATCGCCTTCTCGGCGATCTTCATGCCCTTCTCGAAAGTCGGATCATAGGGCGAGAGATGCAGCGTGCCGTCCGCGTTCTCGGTGACATGCAGCCAATCGCCCTGATCCAGTTTGAGCCTGCCGACGAGTTCCTTCGGCAGGATCAGACCGGTCGAGTTTCCGATGCGCTTGATTTCGAGCTTCATGTTGATGGGCCTCCCACCTTATCCGCGTTCAACGTGCGTATAACACGTCGAGGCCAAGGCCCATAGATTGCGGCCTACGCGTCCTCCATCGCCTCCAGCTCCGCGATCATCCCCTCGATCATTCCGAGCCCGATCTGCCAGAAGCCCGGATCGCTCGCGTCGAGCCCGAACGGCTTGAGCAGCTCGCCGTAGGGCTTCGAGCCGCCGGCCGAGAGCAGGGCGAAGTAGCGCTCGACGAAGCCCGGCTCGGCGCGGGCGTAGACGCCGTAGAGCGAGTTCACGAGGCAGTCGCCGAAGGCGTAGGCGTAGACGTAGAACGGCGAGTGGATGAAGTGCGGGATGTAAGCCCAGAACGGCTCGTAGCCCTTGTCGAGGGTGATGGCCGGGCCGAGGCTCTCCGACTGCACCGACATCCAGAGCCCGTTGATCTGCTCGGCCGTCAGCTCGCCCTTGACGCGGGCGAGGTGGACCTTCCGCTCGAACGAGTAGAACGCGATCTGACGCACCACCGTGTTGATCATGTCCTCGACCTTGGCCGCCAGCATCGCCCGGCGCTGGGTCGGGTCGGTGGTCTGGCCGAGCAGGCGGCGGAAGGTCAGCATCTCGCCGAACACGCTCGCGGTCTCCGCCAGCGTCAGCGGCGTCGGCGCCATCAGCGCGCCGTTCGGGGCGGCGAGCACCTGATGCACGCCGTGGCCGAGTTCGTGCGCCAGCGTCATCACGTCCCGCGGCTTACCCTGGTAGTTCACCAGAACGTAGGGATGGGCCGAGGGCACCGTCGGGTGCGCGAAGGCGCCGGGCGCCTTGCCGGGCCGGGTCGGCGCGTCGATCCAGCCGCCGTCGAAGAACTTCTTGGCGATGCCGGCCATGTCGGGCGAGAACGCGTTGTAGGCCTCCAGCACCGTGTCGCGGGCCTGCGCCCAGGGGATCGTGCGCTGCTCCACCTTCGGCAGCGGCGCGTTGCGGTCCCAGTAGGGCAGCGCCTCGACGCCGAACCACTTCGCCTTGAGCCGGTAGTAGCGGTGCGACAGGCGCGGATAGGCCGCGCGCACCGCCTCCACCATGGCCGCGACGACCTCCGGCTCGACGCGATTCGAGAGGTGGCGAGCATCGGCCACGTCCTTGAAGCCGCGCCAGCGGTCGGAGATCTCCTTGTCCTTGGCCAGCGTGTTGGTGATCAGCGCGAAGATGCGAAGGTTCGCCCGCAGCGTCTCGCCGAGCGCCAGCGCCGCCTCCTTGCGCACCGCCCCGTCCGGATCCTGAAGCTTGTTCAGGGTCGGCTCCAGCGTCAGGCGCTCGCCCTGCACGGGGAAGCGCAGCGAGGCGATCGTCTCGTTGAAGAGCCGGTCCCAAGCGGCGCTCGACGTCACCGACTTGTCGAGGAACAGTTTCTCCGTGCGGTCGTCGAGCTGGTACGGCTTCTCGCGGCGCAGGTCCTCGATCCAGGGCCGGTAGCGGGCGAGCGGACCGTCGGCCATCGCCGCATCGAGCACGGCATCCTCGACGCGGTTCAGTTCCAGGCCGAAGAACAGCAGGTCGCCGGACGCCGTGGTCAGCCGCTCGCGGGTGTCGCCGTAGAACTTGGCGCGGGTCTCGTCGGTGGTGTCGCCGGAATAGACGAGGCCGGCATAGGACATCAGCCGCCCCATCAGATCCTCGATCCGCTCGTAGGCCTGCACCGCCTCGCCCAGGACGGAGGAGGCGTCCGGCCCGCCGGCGATCTCGGCGATTCGGCCGGCATAGCGCTCGGCGAAGGCTCGGCTCTCCGCCTCGGCCCGTTCGAGGTCGTCCCGGAAGGCGGGCGCGTCCATGCTCGGATAGAGGTCGGTGAGGTCCCATTCGGGCAGCACCCCGAGGTCCGCCGCCTGAACGGCGCTGCGCACGGCCGCGAGTTCCTCGGCCCCCCTCGGCAGATCCGGGGCCAGGGCGGCGAAAACGGCTCGGCTCGACATGATGTGCGGTTTCCTCGACGCGTTGGGCCACCGGTCCGGAATCGGTCGCTCCGGCGCGGGCAGGGGCAGATATCGAGCGGGAGGTCCCTACGATCAACTGCGGCCCGCAATCCCGGGCGCCGGAGGGCCGACTGAACGGCGGTTCTGTCGCCTCGACCGCCGGGCGGGCGAAATTCCGGCGTCGTTAAGCGGGGCTTTACGCTCTTGGGCGACCCTGTGCCTCGAAACGAAACAGCCGCCGCCATGCGTCCGCCGGTCTCTCCTCGGAGATCGCGTCGGCCCGCGGTCGGCTCGAGCGGAAAGCGAGGCGCCCCGCATGTCGACCACCGTTCTCATCATCGACGACGATCCCGTCCAGCGCCGCCTCGCCGAGGCGATGGTGCGCCGCCTCGGCTTCGAGGCTCGGGTCGCGGAGAACGGTCACGACGGGCTGGCCCTGCTGCGGGCCGGCGAGGGCGTCGACGTCGTGCTGCTCGATCTGGTCATGCCCGGCGGCATGGACGGCCTCGGCGTGCTGGCCGAGATGCGCAAGAGCGGCATCGACACGCCGGTCATCGTGCAGACCTCGAACGGCTCCATCGACGCCGTGGTGAACGCCATGCGCGCGGGCGCTGTCGATTTCGTGGTGAAGCCGGCCGGCGCCGAGCGGCTCCAGGTCTCGATCAAGAACGCCCTGCGGGTCGATCAGCTCGAGGAGGAGGTGCGCCGCATGCGCCGCCGCGCCTCCGGGGCGCTCGGCTTTAAGGATCTCGCCTCGAAGAGCCCGGACATGGAGCGGGTGATCCGCCTCGCCGAGCGGGCGGCGAAGTCGAACATCCCCGTCCTGATCGAGGGCGAATCGGGTGTCGGCAAGGAGGTGCTGGCCCGGGCGATCCAGGGTTCGGGCGACCGGCGCGGCAAGCCGTTCGTGACGGTGAACTGCGGCGCGATCCCCGAGAACCTGGTCGAGTCCACCCTCTTCGGCCACGAGAAGGGCGCCTTCACCGGCGCCACCGAGCGCCATGTCGGCAAGTTCGTCGAGGCCTCGGGCGGGACGCTGTTCCTCGACGAGATCGGCGAATTGCCGCTCGACGCGCAGGTGAAGCTGCTGCGGGCGCTACAGGAAGGCGAGGTCGATCCGGTCGGCGGCAAGCGGGCCGTGCGCGTCGATATCCGCCTGATCTCGGCGACCAACCGCTCGCTGCTCGACCTCGTCAAGCAGGGCAAGTTCCGCGAGGATCTCTATTACCGCCTCAACGTCTTCCCCATGACGCTGCCGCCGCTGCGGGCGCGGCGCGAGGACATCCCGGATCTGGTGCGCTCGTTCTGCGCGCGGTTCGCGGCGGAGGAAGGCAAGCGCCTGCGCGGCATCACGGCGGAGGCGATGGCCCTGCTCACCCGCTACCCCTGGCCCGGCAACGTGCGCCAGTTGGAGAACGCCCTGTTCCGCGCGGTCGTGCTCGCCGACGGGGACGAGCTGACGGTGACGGAGTTCCCGCAGATCGCCGCGCAGGTCGAGGGTTTCGACGTGCGCATCCCGCCGCTCCCGGCGCAGGCCGCCCTGCCCGCGGGCACGCTCGAGCCGGTGCGGGAGATCGTCCGGGTCGAGGTGCGCGACCCGCACGCCATGTCCCTCGTTCTCGAGGAGACCGGCGACATGAAGACGATGGAAGCGGTCGAGGCAGAAGTGATCCGCTTCGCCCTGCAATTCTACCGCGGCCGAATGTCGGAGGTGTCCCGGCGCCTCGGAATCGGCCGATCCACCCTTTACCGCAAGCTCAAGGAACTCGGCCTCGACGAGGGGGAGCGTTCCGAGGACGCGGCCTGAGAGTGGAACAGGGGATGGTGCTCGGCTGTTCGCCTCCAGGATCAGGCTTGGCCGTGAGCCGTGGTCGTGTGGTTGCGCTCGGCCGTGCTTCGGTCGATGATCTTTAAGCAGAGCTGCGGCATTCTCGGCCGTATCCAGGGAGTTGCCGACATGCGCGCTGCATCGGGAGCCGGAACGGGCGTCGCACGGACTCTGTCCGTCGCCTTGGCGGCCCTCCTCGCCTTCGGCCAAGCCCCGGCCCGTGCCGAGGAACCGTCCGCCGCCGAGAGCGGCATCGTCATCCGCAAGGCCGCGGTCGACCCCGCGGACGGGGCTGCCGTGTCCCCGGAGGCGAGCGAGGGCACGTCCCCGGCCGCGGAAGCCCCCGCGCCGCCCGCGGAGCCCGCTCCGGTCACCATCGTCGAAGGGCCGCCCGCTCCGGTCGCGCCGAGCGAGCCGCTCCCGGCGGCCGTCTACGCGCGCCTCAACAACAGCGCGCCGCTGCTGCAGCGGCTGACGGCCAAGGATCGCGAGGCGATCCAGGCCTTCTACGCCCTCGGCAACTTCAAGCCGGTCTGGATCGAGAAGGGCGCCTTCAACGCCGCCGCCGACGCCGCGATCGCGCGCCTGCGCGCGGCGGGCGAGGACGGTCTCGATCCGAACGCCTATCCGGTGCCGGCGGTGGGCAAGCTCAGCCGCCCGGACACCGACGCCGAGATCGCGGAGGCCGACCTCAAGCTCTCGGCCTCCCTCGCCCTCTACGCCCGCGACGCCCGCGGCGGGCGAGTCAATCCGGCCGCGATCTCGAAGCTGATCACCCCGACCCTCGATCTGCCGCCGGCCGACACGGTGCTGGCCCGCCTCGCCGCGGCGGGCGCGCAGGCCGGAGCGGTGCTGCAATCCTACAATCCGCGCCAGCCGGGCTACCTCGCCCTGAAGGAGCGGCTCGCCGGCCTGCGGGTCGGACGGACGCACGGGGCGCCGAGCGTGAAGCTTCCCGACGGCCCCGTCCTCAAGCTCGGGATGAACGATCCGCGGGTGCCGCTGCTGCGCAGCCGGTTCGGCCTCGAGGCGCGCTCCGTAGGCACCCTCGACGCCGCGCCCGGCGAGGCCGACGCCTACGACCGGTCCGTCGCCGACGCCGTGAAGGATTTCCAGCGAAGCCGCGGCCTTCCGGCGAGCGGCACGCTCACCCGCGCCACCGTCGCCGCGCTCGCCAACCCGAGCGTGCCGAAGACGAGCGCCAGCGAGGCCGACATCCTCGTCAACATGGAGCGCTGGCGCTGGCTGCCGTCCGAGCTCGGACCGGACTACGTCCTCGTCAACGTGCCGGAATTCAAGCTGAAGGTGTTTCGCGGCGGCAGCCTGCGGGACGAGACGCGGGTCATCGTCGGCAAGCCGACCAGCCCGACCCCGATCTTCTCGGGGATGATGGAGTACGCCGTCGTCAATCCGTCCTGGTACGTGCCGCCCTCGATCCTCAAGCAGATGCTGGCCTCGGGCAAGACGGCCGGATTCGAGGTCGTGCGCCGGGGCAACGTGATCTCCCTGCGCCAGCCGCCGGGGGAGCGCAACGCGCTCGGCTTCATCAAGTTCATGTTCCCCAACCAGCACGCGGTCTACCTGCACGACACGCCGAACCGCTCGCTGTTCTCGGCCTCGACCCGCGCCTTCAGCCACGGCTGCGTGCGCGTGGACGACCCGTTCCGTTTCGCCGACGCGGTCCTGCCGAACTGGACCGAGGAGCGCCTGAAGAAGCTGATCGGCAAGGGCGAGCGGACCCTGCGCCTGCCCGAGAAGCTTCCGGTGCATCTCGCCTACTTCACCGCCGAGGTGGACGATCTCGGCTCCTACCGCACCCTGCCCGACCTCTACGGCTACGACGGGCCGATGAAGGTCGCGCTCGGCCTCGCCGCCCGCTCGGAGGCGGTGGCGAAGGCACCCGCGGCGGCGAAGCGGAAGGCGGCCGAAGCCCGCCCGGCCCCGCGCCAGGCCGCTTCGCGCGAGGCCGTGCGCAGCGAGCGCCGCGCGGAACAGCGCCGGACCCGCGACATGTTCGGCGATCCCTGGAGCGGCCAGACCTACGAAACCTCGCAGCGCAGCTTCTGGTAGGCCAGCCCTCGTCACGTTTCCCGCCGGATGGCAGTTGCGTCGCTCCGGGCGGGACAGCGTGCGGTGAAGCTCTTGCAAGGCTCTTTTTTGCCACGGTTCCCCCGTAGCCGTCGCTGAAGACGGCGAGCAGCACGGGCCCCGACGACCCGCCTTTCCGGTCCTCGGTCATCCTTGCGCTCCGCGACATCACCGATGTCGCGGCCGTTCCGCGAGGTGAGGACCATGCTGCGCACGATCCGGGACCGCCTGACCTCGAACCGAACCTCGCATCCCCCGCGCCTCAAGCGCCTCGCATCCGCGGCCGGCGCCATGGCCGCTTTGCTGCTGGCCGGCACCGCCGAGACCCAGAATGCGGTCGCCAACGGCGACACCCGCAGCCTCTCGCTGGTGCACGAGCATACCGGCGAGAGCCTCTCGGTGACGTTCAAGCGCGACGGCCGCTTCGACCGCGCCGCCCTCGACCAGCTGAACTGGCTCCTGCGGGACTGGCGCGAGAACGAGTCCACCAAGATGGACCCGCGCCTGTTCGACGTCGTCTGGGAGGCGCAGCGCTCCATCGGCTCGACCGCGCCGCTGCGCATCGTCTCCGCCTATCGCAGCCCGAAGACGAACGGGATGCTGCGGCGCCGCTCCTCGGGCGTGGCCGAGACCAGCCAGCACATGCTGGGTAAGGCCATGGACTTCTTCCTGACCGACGCCTCGATCGACCAGATCCGCGCCATCGGCATGCGGATGCAGCGCGGCGGCGTCGGCTGGTATCCCCGGTCCGGCTCGCCCTTCGTCCACCTCGATGTCGGCTCGGTGCGCTCGTGGCCGCGCATGAGCCACGACCAGCTCGCCCGCCTGTTCCCGGACGGCAAGACCGTTCACCTCCCCGCCGACGGCAAGCCGCTCGCCCGCTATGAAGAGGCGCGCGCCGAGATTCTGTCCCGCGGCGGCACGGTGCTGGGCTACACGGCTCTGGCCAGCGCCGACGAGATGGACGACGGGCCCGGCCTCAAGGGCTTCTTCGCCTCGCTCTTCGGCGGCGGCGGCGGCACCGATGCCCCCCCGGCCGCGCTCGCCGGCGCCCCGGCGGCGAAGGCACGGACCAAGCCGAGCGTCGTGGTCGCGAGCGCCGATCCCGCCGATACGGGCGCGGCCATGGCCTACGCCGCGTCGGGCGCCTCCGAGACCACGCGCGCGACCGCTCTGCGCGGAGACCGCGCCTCGGCGAAGGAATTGCTGACCGGTGAGACGGACCAGTCCGTCGTCGCGCCGCTGCCGCCGCGGCGCCCCTCCGAGTTCGCCGTCGTCGCGACCGCCCTCACCATCCCGCTGCCGCCGCAGCGCCCGGTGCGGCTCGCCTCCCTCAACGGCGAAGGCATCAGCGGCATGGTGCATGTCGCGGAGGCCGGGATCGAACCCGCCGCGCTGTCGACCGAGTCGGGCGCGGCCGAACCGCGGCTCGTGCCCGCGGATGCCGACCCCCGCGAACAGGTGCGTAGCCTGCTCTTCTCCGCGGTTCAGGGCGTGTCGGAGCCCGCCGCGGCGACGGCACCGGTCCGCGTCGCGCTGGCGCGTCCGCGCCCCGATGAGGCGCTGCCCGCGGAGGCGCTGTTCACTCCGGCGGAGACGGTGGCGAACCGCTTCTCGACCGCACCGGAGACGCTCTCCGCCGCCCGCTTCACCGGCTCTGCCGCGACGGGATCGGCCGGGGGTCGTTGAGGCCGGAGCGTCGGCGCCCCCTCGCGGGCCGTCGACGGCGCGACCCGCCTCTCTCCGGCTGACGGTCAAGGCGCTGTTGTCATTGCGAGGCGAAGCCGCGGCAATCCAGGGCGCGATATTTCCGGAGAGGTCGCGCCCTGGATCGCTTCGGCTCCGCCTCGCGATGACTGGAGAGGGGCACAGCCCGAATAACCGGCCCCGGCCGGACGTCGTAAAGAACCTCGCGACGGCCCGCGGTCCTACGCCATGCCGAGCGCCTGGAGGTACAGTTCGAGGATCGCCTCCTCCTCCTGGCGCTCGTCGTGGTCGCGCTTGCGCAGGGAGATGATCTTGCGCAACACCTTCACGTCGAAGCCGTTGGCCTTGGCTTCGGCGTAGACGTCCTTGATGTCGCCCGCGATGCCGGCCTTCTCCTCTTCGAGGCGCTCGATGCGCTCGATGATGCTCTTGAGCTGGTCGGCGGCGACCGAGGACGGATCGACGGCGGGGGCAGGCGAGGCAGCCATGGCGGCGCTCCTTCACGCGAGGGATGGCGTGCGCCCGAAGGCCCACGCCGGATGTCCGGGGATTACGGCATCAACCTTACCCGCTCGTTGATGCCCGACCGGCCTCAGTGGCCGCCGCCGCCGGAGGCGAAGCGCGTCTGCTGCTCGGGGCTCGCCTCCGTCTGGTGCTTCTGCTTCCACTCCTCGTAGGGCATGCCGTAGACGTGCTCGCGGCTCTGGTCCTTGGACAGGCCGAGGCCGCGCTCGTCGGCGGCGTCCTTGAGCCAGTTCGACAGGCAGTTGCGGCAGAAGCCGGCGAGATTCATCAGATCGATGTTCTGCACATCGGTGCGGTTGCGCAGGTGCGCGACGAGGCGGCGGAACACCGCGGCCTCCAGCTCGGTCTGGGTCGCGGGGTCGATTCCGTTCAGCGGCTCGGTCATGGGGCGGCTCTCTGAGTCGTGGGATGCCGCAGAGGTCGTCCCGCGCTCTTTCCGCGTCAAGCCGGCGGGCGCAG
Organism: Methylorubrum podarium; assembly: GCF_040270385.1. NCBI lineage: Bacteria > Pseudomonadati > Pseudomonadota > Alphaproteobacteria > Hyphomicrobiales > Methylobacteriaceae > Methylorubrum > Methylorubrum podarium. The sequence continues at coordinate 24,855 of NZ_JBELQE010000007.1, forward strand.
CATCGGTGCGAGGATGCGCGCGAAGCGCTGGGCCCATTCCTCCTGGCCCTCGGGGCCGCCGATCAGGTCCTGGCGGATCTCGACCAGGGCGTTGGGCAGGCCGCGCGCCGTCGCGTGCCGGTCGATCGTGTCGCCCGGTAGGCCGCCGCCGTAGGGCTGGTTGTCGCCGACGCACAGGCCCGCCGGATCGGCCTTCAGCGCCTCGATCAGCAGGCGGCTCAACCCGGCATCCCGGTCGTAGAGCACGCCGACCTGCCACGGCCGGGCGATGGTGCGCCAGAACGGCGTGAAGCTGTGCATCGTCACGAACATCGGCCGCACGCCGGCCGCCTCGGCCTCGGCGACCGCCTCGTCCACCGCGCGGTCGAAGGGCACGTAGAAGCGCCGGATCCGCTCGGCGATGCCGGCCGCGTCGATGCGGGCATTGCCGGGCACGATCGCGCCGTCGGAGAGGCGCATCACCAGAGTCGGGTCGAGCCGCCCGCGGTTCGGGTCGATGATGAGCCGCGAGAACCGCGTCAGCACCGCCGGAACGCCGAGCCGGGCGGCGAGCCGGCGCGTGACCTCGGCCGCGCCGATGTCGTAGGCGATGTGCCGGGAGAATTCCCGCTCCGCGACGCCGAGCCGTGCCAGATCCTCGGGCACCGCGTTCGAGGCGTGCTCGCACACGAGCAGGAGACCGCGGGCGGGATCGCCGGCGATGCGTTCCACAGGATGTTCGGGGAGGGTTTCGATCTCGGGCTCGATGGACAGCATGGGCGCATATCTGGGCCGGTTCGGCGGGATCGGAAGGGGCAGACCCGGCATGGCTGGCCCGCGGGAGGGATGGATCGCGCCGCGGTCAAAAAGAATGCTTCGCGGCACGAAAGTTTTGTGAAGCCGCGGAGGCTTGCCGACACGGCAGCGCTCGGGCAAGCAAACGCTCAAACAAGAACCGTGCGAGGACGCCCATGACCGCCCCTGCCCCGACCGATCCGGCCAACGCGGAGCGTCGCGCCCTCCTCACGGCGATCCTCGACGAGGCGATCGCCGCCGCCCACCCGCGCAAGTGCCTCGTCGGCCACCTGCCGGCGCCGACGCCGGGACGGCTCATCATCCTCGGTGCGGGCAAGGCCGGCGGCAGCATGGCCGCGGTCGCGAGCCGCTTCTACCGCCAGGAGCACGGCGTGCCGGAGGACCGGATCGTCGGCCTCGCGGTGGCGCGCCACGGCTACGGCGAGGACGCGCCCGGCATTCGCATGATCGAGGCCGGCCATCCGGTCCCCGATGCCGCGGGCATCGAGGCGACGAAGGAAGCGCTCGCCATCGCCGCGAGCGCCGGCCCGGAGGACGAGGTTCTGGTGCTGCTCTCCGGCGGCGGCTCGGCGAACTGGATCGCGCCCGCCGGCACCCTGACGCTCGCCGAGAAGCAGGCGATCACCAAGGCGCTGCTGCGCTCGGGCGCGCCGATCAACGAGATCAACGCCGTGCGCAAGCACCTCTCGCGCATCAAGGGCGGACGCCTCGCCGTCGCCGCGCGGAACGCGAAATCGATCCTGACGCTGGCGATCTCGGACGTGCCGCACGACGACCCTTCGGTGATCGCCTCCGGCCCGACCGTGCCGGACCCCTCGACGCTGGCCGATGCGCGGGCGATCTGCGAGCGCCGCGGCATCACCCTGCCCGACTCGGCGCTGGCCCTGCTGAACGATCCGGCCAACGAGACGCCGAAGGCGGGCGATCCGGCCTTCGCCCGCGCCGAGTACCGCATCATCGCCCGGCCGATCGACGCGTTGGAGGCGGCCGCCGAGGCCGCCCGCCGCGCCGGCTACGAGCCGGTGATGCTGGGTCCCGACCTTGAGGGCGAGGCGCGCGAAGTCGCCGCCGAGCACGCGCGCCTCGCGCTGGAGGCGAAGCAGGCGGGTCGGCGCGTCGCGCTGATCTCTGGCGGCGAGCTCACCGTCACCATCCGCGGCGAGGGCGACGGCGGGCCGAACCAGGAATACGCCCTGGCGCTCGCCCTGGCGCTCGACGGCGCCGAGGGCATCGCCGGCATCGCCGCCGACACCGACGGGACCGATGGCGGCCGGGGTGCCGCGACCGATCCCGCGGGCGGCCTCGTCGACGAGACCACCCTGGCGCGGGCGCGAGCCGCCGGGCTCGATCCGCGGGCGATGCTGACGGACAATGATTCGACGCGATTCTTCGCGACAATCGGCGATCTCGTTCAGCCGGGTCCCACCCGAACCAATGTCAACGATTGCCGCGTCATCCTCGTGGGCTGAGACCCGATTGAAAGTCCGCCCTTCCCGTCGCCGTCTTCTCGGACTGAGCCTGGCGGCGGGTCTCGCCGCCCTTCCCCTCCCCGCTCTCGCCGACCTGCGCCTGTGCAACCAGACCGCCAGCAAGGTCGGCGTGACGCTGGGCTACCGCGATGCGCAGGGCTGGGTGACGGAAGGCTGGTGGGAGCTGAAGCCGCGCAACTGCGAGACCCTGCTTCGCGGGTCGCTGGCGGCGCAGTTCTACTACATCTACGCCGTGGACTATACGCGCGGCGGCGAGTGGAGCGGCCGCGCGATGATGTGCACCCGCGACACCGCCTTCACGATCCGCGGTGTCGAGGATTGTCTCGCCCGCGGCTTCGACCGCAACGGCTTCATCGAGGTCGATACCGGCCAGCAGCGGAACTGGACGATCCAGCTCTCCGATCCCGGACAGCCGCTGGCGGGCGGGCCGTAGGACGCGCGCCTTCGCGCGAGCTCGGGGCCCTGCTCCTGTCGCGATCGCGCCGATGGTCCGAGAGGTCGCCGACCTCTGTTTGCCGTCCCGGCTGGAATCGCGACGCCTGAGCGCCGAACACTTTTCCGTCTGCAGTCCTTGCAAGGCGAAGCCGTTGCAATCCGGGACACGCCCTTGCCGGATAGGTCGCGCCCTGGATCGCGTCGGCTCCGCCTCGCGATGACGGCGTCGGGCAGTGCGAGGGGACCATCAGGGGGTGGCATCACCTCACGCCGTGCTTCCGTCGTCGCCGTTTGCGCAAACGAAAGCGGGCGCCCCGTAGGGACGCCCGCTCGTCTCGATCAGCGATGGGACAGGGCTCAGAGGCCGCTGAACTTGTAGTTGAAGCCGGCGCGGATCAGGCTGCCCTCGGTGGAGAAGCGCGAGGTGTAGGAGCCGGCCGGGGCCGCCAGGACCTGGTTGACCAGCACGTTGCGGCTGCCGAGGTCGTAGCGGATGTACTCGGCCTTGATCGTCACGTCCGACTTGATCCCGAGCCAGCGGCCGACCGAGAAGTAGGTCAGGAAGCTGTCGGCCGGGATCGCGTACTCGATGCCGCCGCCGTAGTTGTAGCCGGTCTCGAAGATCTTGCGGCCACCGCCGGTGTACTGCAGCACCGTCGCGCCCGGGTTGTAGAAGTCGGCGCCGTAGCTGACGTGACCGAAGGCGAGACCGCCGGTGCCGTAGATGAAGAACCGGTCAAAGGCGTAGCCGAGCTTGCCGTTGACGGTGCCGAGGAAGTCGAGGCTCTGCGTGTAGACGCTGGCATTGCCGATGACCGGGTTCGGCGTGCCGTAGAAGCCCGTGCGCTTGTCGAGGTCGAGCCAGGTCGCGTCGAAGGCGAGACCGGCCACGAAGCCGCCGCCCGGCGTGAACTGATAGTTGTAGCCGAAGCCGCCGCCGATGCGGGAGAAGCCGTCGACCTCGCTCTTGATCGCGGCGGCGCGGCGGCCGAGCGCGACGTTGGAGGCGGTGAAGGGATCGTTGCCGCGGGTCTGGATGTTCGGGTTGTCGGTGAAGGCGTAACCCGTGTGCAGGCCGGCGTAGAAGCCGGTCCAGGTGAAGACCGGGACCGGGGCGAAGGCGACCGGCGGAGCCTCGCGGCGGGGCAGGTCGGCGGCCAGGGCCGCGGTGGTCGCGAGCGCTGCGGCGCTGCCCAGAAGGAGTGCTCTGATCACGGTGTGGATCGCCTTTGGAAAGTGCTGAATTCTAGGCTGACGCTAGCAGCGTTAAGGCCAAGCTGCCTATGACTTTCCAGCAACACGCAGCGACGATGCCGCGGCGGTTGCGTTCACGAAATGTTAAACCCGCAAGTACCGCAAAGTTGAGCGGCGGAAAAAACAGGGTTTCGTAGAAAAGGTTCCCGGTGTCGGAAAATTCCCGACACGCATCCGTGATGCGGCCTTGACCTTCGGGGCCGAGGGATGCTTGTGGCCGGCAAGCCCCAGTCCGGCCAACGGCACCGCCCCATAAGGTGCCGCGCATCTGCCGGGCCGTTCCCGCACGCGATGTCCGCGACCAGCGGGTCCAGCGGGTGTTGGAGGCTCCATTGAAGCGCTCGCGCCGCACCAAGATCGTCGCAACCCTCGGCCCGGCATCCGACACGCCGGAGATGATCGAGAAGCTGTTCCATGCCGGAGCGGACGTGTTCCGCATCAACATGAGCCACTTGGCTCGTGAGAAACTGTCCGAGCGGATCGAGGTGATTCGCACCATCGAGCGCGAGGCCAAGCGGCCCATCGGCATCCTCGTCGACCTGCAGGGACCGAAGCTGCGACTCGGCACCTTCGTCGGCGACGCGGCCGAGTTGGAGAACGGCCAGACCTTCGTGCTCGATTCGGATCCGACGCCGGGCGATACCGATCGCGTGTACCTGCCCCATCCGGAAATCCTGTCGGCGCTGGAGCCCGATCACGGAATTCTGATCGACGACGGCAAGCTCCGTCTGGTCGTGACCGAGGTGAGCGAGGGCCGCGCGGTCACCCGCGTCGAGGTCGGCGGACGCATCTCGAACCGCAAGGGCGTGTCGCTGCCCCACACGGTGCTGCCGCTCCCGGCGATGACCGAGAAAGACCGCGGCGATCTCGAAGCCGGGCTCGCCGCCGGCGCCGACTGGATCGCCGTCTCCTTCGTGCAGCGCCCCGAGGACGTGGCCGAGGTGAAGAAGGTCGCGGCCGGCCGCGCCCTGATCATGGCCAAGATCGAGAAGCCGCAGGCGCTCTCGCGCCTCGACGAGATCATCGAGATCTCCGACGGCATCATGGTCGCCCGCGGCGATCTCGGCGTCGAGATGCCCCTCGAGCAGGTGCCGGGCGTGCAGAAGCGCATCACCCGCGGCGCCCGCCGCCTGGGCAAGCCGGTCGTCGTGGCGACGCAGATGCTCGAATCGATGATCACCGCGCCGGTGCCGACCCGCGCCGAGGTGTCCGACGTGGCGACCGCCGTCTACGAGGGCGCGGACGCGGTGATGCTCTCGGCCGAGAGCGCCGCCGGCCAGTTCCCGGTCGACGCGATCGCCACCATGAGCCGCATTGCCGAGCAGGTGGAGCGCGACGCGCTCTACTGGTCGATCCTGATGGCGCAGCGCTCCGAACCCGAGCCGACCGCCTCCGACGCGATCGCGGCGGCGGCGCACCAGATCGTCGAGGCGCTCGGCCTGCGCTCGATCATGGCCTGGACCCATTCGGGCTCGACGGTGCTGCGGCTCGCCCGCGCGCGGCCCAACGCCGGCGTCATCGCGCTGACCCCGAAGCGCGAGACGGCGCGGCGGCTCACCATGGCGTGGGGCGTCCACCCGATCGTCACCAAGGACGCCAGCGACGTGGACGACATGGCCTTCCGCGCCGCGAAGTTCGCGGTGCGCGAGCGCTTCGCCGAGATCGGCGACCGGGTGATCGTCGTGGCCGGGGTGCCGTTCGGCATTCCGGGCGCGACGAACATGGTGCGCATCGCCTTCGTCACCCGGGAGCACGCCGAGCGAGCCTAGCGCTCTGAGACGTCCGCCAAAATCTCGACTTCGCGCACCAGCCGGTCGGGGGCGGTGTAGGTCACCATATGTCCGGCGCCCGGCAGCACCACCTGCCGGGCGCGGGGCATCGCCCGGCTCAACGGCTCGGCCTGGACGCGCGTCTGGACGACCGGATCGGCCTCGCCGGCGATGATCACGCCGGGCACGCCGATGGTCTCATAGCGCGGCGCCTGCTCGGCCAGCGCCGCTGGCAGCCCGGCGAGATCCTGGATGTTGGCGAGCGCCGGTCCCGGCCGCAGGATCAGCGGCGCGCGGCTCGCCTCGATGTAGTTCTCCACCGCCGGCTCCGGCCGGAAGACGCTTTTCGCAACCGAGGGCAGGTAATAGAGGCCGAGCGGCACCGCGACGGTCCGGGTCAGCAGCCACGTCACGGGCGGCCTTAAAGCGATCCCGGTCCACCAGGGCAGCGGGCGCGGCGGGAACGGCATCGCCACAGGCGCCACGAGAACGAGCCCCGCCACCTGTTCCGGCCGGTCCAGGGCCATCCGCAGGGCGAGCGCACCCGACCAGGAATGGCCGAGGAGAATCACCGGCCCGGTGCCGAGCCGGTCGAGGGCTGTTCCGAGTGCCCTCCCCTGGGCGGCCGGCGAGGCGGCGTCCGCGCCGCCGATGCGGTCGCTGTTGCCGTATCCCGGCCGGTCGAAGGCGATGACCCGGAAGCCGGCTCGGGCGAGGAGGCGCCCGAAACCCTCCATCGGATCATGGGCGTTCGCCGAGGCGCCGTGGAGCAGAACGACGGTCGCCCTCGCCCCCTCCCGAGGTCCGTCCTCGAGATAAGCAATTCGGCCGCCCTCGATCTCGACGCTGCGGTCAGCGCCCGCGTAGCGCGCCTCGACACGCCAGGCGATCAGACGCGTCGCCACCGCCGCGCAGGCGAGAACCAGCACGACGAGCCCAAGGGCCGCCGCGAGGAAGCCGACGGCGAAGCGCGGGAGGTCGGCGAGGCTCACGACGCGCGCTTCAGAGCTCGCGCCCGTCCACCTCGGGCTTCAACCGCTCGATTGCCTTCTTGAGCACGTCCCATTGCGGGTAGAGCGCCTCCGCGCGGCGGAAGGCGTCGAGGGCACGGCCCTTGTCCTCCTGCGCGAGGTAGAGCTTTCCGAGCGCGGCCCAGGCCTCGAAATGGCGCGGCTCCAGCACCAGGGCGCGCTGCAGGTCGGCGATGGCGGTCGCGGAATCCGAGAGGCGCCAGAACAGGGTCGCCCGCCGGCTCCAGCCCTCGGACCAGTTCGGCTCCAGGGCGACGGCGCGGTCCATCAGCTCGACGGCGAGCGGCAGATCGTTGCCACCCATCGCCTGCCGAGCGCGGTCGGAGAGGAGATCGGCCGTCGCGCTGCCGGATCGGCCGAGACGGCGCTCAATCAGGGTGGCGATCGCCTTGGCCTCGGCCTCGTCCCCGGCCTGCTTGAGGCGGGTGTAGAGATCGTCGAGGGTGACCGGCGGATGCGCCTTGCGCTCTTTCTCGGGCCGCGCCTTCTCGGAGGCCGCCGCCGCGTAGCCGGTGCCCGCGAGGGCGAGGCCGAGGCAGAGGGCGGTCAGGAGAGGCGTGCGGCGAGCGTCCATGGGTCCGGAGCTTCCACCCCGAACCCGGCTCCCGTCAACGCGCTTCGGTGCCGCGCATGATTCGCGGCGAGACCGAACCGCCTTCGGGATCAGCCCTGGCGCGCCTTGAAGCGCTTCTGGGTCTTGTTGATGACGTAGACCCGGCCCTTGCGGCGCACGAGCTGATTGTCGCGGTGACGGCCGCGCAGCGACTTGAGCGAGTTGCGAATCTTCATCGGTCTCACATCGGCACGGATTCGAGACCGGCCGCCTGTTGTTCAAGGTGTCTCGAAGGGACGGAGCGCCGCGAAGGACGCTCCGGCGATGACATCGGTGACATCGCGGGGAGGCGGTCGCCTTATCAGACAACCCGCCTTGGAGGCAAGATCACGGCAATCTCTCGAAGAGCGCCGAGCGATGCGGAAGCTCAAGGCACCGGGATTGTCCGCGGAGGCGGGCGCCGGTGACCGGGGCCGGAGAGACACTGGGGTGATCGCCTGAAGCGATCACCCCGGGGGTAAGTTGCTCAGCGCTCGCGCCACGCCTTGGCGATCTGATCGGTGAGCGGCTTGGTCAGGTAGGACAGCACCGAGCGCTCGCCGATCTGCGTGAAGGATTCCACCGGCATGCCCGGCACCAGCCGCAGGCCCGACAGGCGCTCCTTCTGGTCCTCGCGAATGCGGATGCGCGCCGTGTAGAAGCTCATGCCGGTCTTGGCGTCCTGGGTCACGTCGGCCGAGACCCGCACCACCTCGCCGTCGATCTCCGGCGTGGTGCGCGTGTTGAAGGCGGGGAAGCGCAGCACCGCCTTCTGCCCGACCCGCACGTTGTCGATGTCCTGCGGCTGCACCCGCACCTCGACGAGGAGCTGGTCGGAGGCGGGCACGATCAGCATCGCCGGCTCGCTCGGCACCACGAGGCCGCCGACGGTGTGCACGTTCATCTGGTGCACGTAGCCGTCCTGCGGCGCGCGCAGCTCGACCCGCTTGAGCTGGTCCTCCGCCGCGACCCGCTTCTCGCGCAGCTCCGACCACTTGCCGCGGATCTCGGCCAGATCCTTGCCGGTCTCGGTGCGCATCTCGCCGTCGATCTGGATGATCTGCAGCTCGGTCTCGGCGACCTTGCCGCGGGCGGAGGCCGTGGAGGCGACGAGCTGGCCGCGCTCGCCCTCCAGCCGGGCGGCGTCGCGCTCGAGTGCCGTGACCCGCGAGAGCGGCACGAGGTTCTTGGCGTAGAGGTCGCGAACGCCGGTCAGCTCGTGGCCGATCAGGTTGATCTCGCGGTCCTTGGCCGCCGCCTGCTTGGTGAGCCCGTCGATCTCCTGGCGGAGCTGGTCGATGCGCTCGCGCAGCTGCGCCTTCTGGCCCTCGCGGCCGGCGACGCGCGACGCGAACAGGCGCGATTCGCCGTCGATCAGCCGGGCGACGGTGGGATCGGTGTCGATGCGGGCGACGAGTTCGGGCGGGAAGGTGATGGTCTTGAACCCGTCGCGTTCGGCCTCGTCGCGGGCGCGGCGGGCGGAGAGCTCGTCCATCGCCTTCAGGACGATGTCGAGGTTGGCCCGGGTCTGGGTCTCGTCGAGGCGGATCAGCACGTCGCCGGCGGCGACCCGCTGGCCCTCGCGGGCGAGGAGCTGGCCGACGACGCCGCCCGTGGGATGCTGGACCTTCTTGACGTCGGTCTCGACCACGAGCTGGCCGGGCGCGATCACCGCGGCCGAGATGTCGGTGAAGACGGCCCAGCCGCCCACGCCGCAGACGAGTGCCACGGAGAGGCCGATGGCGACGGCGAGGTGGCGACGGATCGAGCCGTGGGCGACGGGCCGCGGCAGCGCTGGGGCGAGGCCGCTCAGGGGGGCGAGCGTCGAGGGAGCTAGCGTCGAGGACATCAGGCACTCTCACGGATCGTGGGCGCGGCAACCTGCGCGGCCGGAGCGTCGGCGGGAACGGGCGTCGGCGCCGGGCGCAGCACGCGCTTGAGGATCTCGTCCTTCGGGCCGAAGGCCTGGGCGCGGCCGTCGGCCATCATCAGGATCAGGTCGAGGGCGGCGAGCGCACTCGGCCGGTGGGCGACGACCACGCAGATGCCGCCGCGCTGGCGCACGCCGAGGATCGCCTGCGTCAGGGCGTTCTCGCCCTCGCTGTCGAGGTTGGCGTTGGGCTCGTCGAGCACCACGAGGAAGGGCTCGCGATAGAGCGCGCGGGCGAGCCCGACGCGCTGGCGCTGCCCGGCGGAGAGGCCGGAGCCGCCCTCGCCGATGCGGGTGTCGTAGCCCTCGGGCAGCCGCAGGATGAGCTCGTGGACGCCGCCCGCCTTGGCCGCCGCGATGATCGCTTCGGCCGGGGCGTCGGGCTCGAAGCGGGCGATGTTCTCGGCGACCGTGCCGGCGAACAGCTCCACCTCCTGCGGCAGGAAGCCGATATGCGCGCCGAGATCCGTGCTCGACCACTGATCGAGCGCCGCGCCATCGAAGCGGACCTTTCCGCGCACCGGCGGCCAGACGCCGACGAGCGCCCGGACCAGCGAGGACTTGCCGGAGGCCGAGGGGCCGATGATGCCGAGGCCCTGACCGGCGCGGAGGCCGAAGCTGACGTCCTGCACCACGAGCCGGGGCGCGCCGGGCGGAGCGATGCTGGCGTTCTCGACGGTGATGGTCTCACTCGGAGCCGGCAGGGCGTGCGGACGCGCGCCTTGCGGCATCCGCGCCAGCAGCTCGGACAGGCGGTGCCAGCTCTGGCGGGCGGCGACGAAGCCCTTCCAGTTGGCGATGGTGAGCTCCGCGGGCGCCAGAGCGCGGGAGACGAGGATCGAGCTCGCGATGATGACGCCGGCGCTGGCCTCGTTGTGGATGACGAGCCACGCGCCGAGCGCGAGCACGCCCGATTGCAGCGCCATGCGGAAGACCTTCGAGCCGGCGCCGAAGCCGCTTCCGGCATCCGCCACGGCCTGATGGGCGTTCATGTAGTCGCGGTTGGCCGAGGCCCAGCGAGCGGCGAGGCGGTCCTGCATGCCCATGGCGGCCAGCACCTCGGCGTTGCGGCGGCCGGCATCGGCCAGTCCGTTGCGGCGCATGCCGTGGCTGGTCGCCTCCCGCGTCGGGTCCTTGCTGGCGCGGTCGGTGAGGAAGGTCAGGGCGACGAGAATGCCCATGCCGACGAGGGCGGCGACGCCGATCAGCGGATGGAACAGGAAGCAGATCGCGAGGTAGAACGGCATCCACGGCAGGTCGAAGAAGGCCGAGGGGCCGGAACCGGACAGGAAGGCGCGGATCTGGTCGAGGTCGCGCAGGGGCAGGAGACCGTCGCCCTGGTTCGTGCCCTTGAGGGGCGCGCGCACCACGAGATCGAACACGCGCCCGCTCAACGACTCGTCCAGCGCCGCGCCGACCCGGGCGAGGATGCGCCCGCGGATGGCTTCGAGCACGCCCTGGAAGGCGTAGAGGGCGAGGGCGAGCGCGGCCAGCCCGATCAGGGTCGGCACGGAGCGGCTCGGGATCACGCGGTCGTAGACCTCGAGCATGAAGAACGAGCCGGTGAGATAGAGGATGTTCACGAGGCCGCTCATCACGGCCACCCCCACGAAGGCCGATTTGCACTGCCGGAGTGCGGCGGCAATCTCGTTCTTGTCGCGCCTGTCGCTCACCATCGTCCCCCTTGATGCACCGCGGTCCGGATTCGCCGCCATTCCGACCGTCACGTGACCCCTGCCGAATGAGCGTCTTGATACCCGAAAATGCGACTAAATTTCAGCATACATGCTCTAATCAGGAAGGGTTACGTCTTTCGATCTAGCGAAATATTGAACATATTCTTAAGTCGCTTCGCCGTCGCCGACGGATCGATTGAACGCGCTCCGGCGTGCCGTCCCGACGTGTCTAGAACACAGTCCCGACAGTTATTTGACGGCTGTGGAAACCGAGCGAAGCGAGCCGAAAAGGCTAACCCGTCTTCACCGGGCGGATATCCTCGACGGCGGGTCGGTACGAAAAAAACCGCCGGCCCGATGGACCGGCGGCTCGTCGTTTCTCGATCCGTCCAACGGACAGGACCGCCCGCTATTGCGGCGGGGTTGCGGGTGCCTCCGGCGGCGCCTCGGGCGCTGCCGGGGTCTGCGGCGCCGCCGCCATCTCGGCCGTGTTCTTGGTGAGTTCGGGGTAGGTCTCGACCACGTGCGCGCCCGCCAGGGGTTTGCTCTGCCCGTTGTGGCAGGTGGCGCAGTTCAGCTTCGGCGCGTCACCGGTCGGGCCGAGACGGTTGGGCGGGAAGGTCGTGGTCAGCGGCTCGATATAGTCGCCATTGAGATCGCGCACCATGCGGATCGCGTGCCAGGCCAGGGTCCGCTGAGGCGTGCTCTGCGACCAGTTCGAGATCGCCCGGGTGTTGTGGCAGTAGGTGCAGTTGACGCCGAGCGACGACGACATGTGCATCATCAGGCCATAGGTCCGCTCGGCGGCCTGAATCGGCTTGCCCTTGCTCTCCGGCAACGCTGTCGTCGCGTTCACGCGGATCAGGTTCTCGTCGACATCCTTCTTCGCGAAGAACTCGCTCAGCGTGTCGTAGGGCAGAGAGGCGAGGCCGACGGAGGGCGAGGCCATGTTCTGCCCGTTGTTGCGGGCGATGAAGCCGCTCTTGTAGTTCGGCCCCGGATTCTGGAACCAGATGTTCGTCGGCACGGGCTGGCCGCGGTGGCAGGTGTAGCAGGTCACCCCGGCTTCGCCGACATGCTTCTCCTTCCAGTCCGTGTTGATGTGCTGCACCATCTGGATCATCCGCCGGGCGACGTGCTTCTGGTAGAGGCTGTCGTCGGCCATGTTCTCGGTGTTGTGGCAGTAGGTGCAGCCCTGCTCGGGGCTGACCCATTCCGTCATCGAGACCATCAGGCGGTTGAATTCCTCGACGCTCAGATCCTTGAGAACCTTGACGTTCTCGTAGACCGCGCCGGCCTTCTCGGTCCCGGCCTCGACCGGTTCGGCGGGGGTCGGCGGCAGGTTGGCGGCCTTGAGCGCCGCCGCGCCGGCCTTGGTCTGGATCTGATCCATGCCCGTGCCGCGGAAGCCGTGCTGCTGGGCGAGGATCGGCGGCTTGGTCCAGCCGGCGGTGCCGAACTGGGCGATGGTGAGGAACAGGGCGACGACCGCGCCCGCGACGACGAGCAGAGTCTTCATGGCGTCCCCCCTGGCGTCGCGAGCGGGTCGGTGATCGGTCCGTAGATCTGCGGATAGGACGGCGCGACGCCGTGCTTGACCGCCCACAGGTACCAGTTGTCCACCACGGTGCCGGTCAGCAGGATGCCGATGCCGCCGGTCAGCGTCGTCAGCACCGCGAACCACCACGCCCAGCGGTGAACCGACTCCATCGTGGCGTTGAAGCCCATGGTCCAGCGCCAGAACAGCGCGGCGCGCTCGGTCGCGGTGCCGCGATCGACGATCTGGTCGATCTCACGCTCCGACCCGTAGCGGCTGGTGGCGAGGATCGTCGCCCCGTGCATGGCGAAGAGCAGCGTCGACCCGTAGAGGAAGACGATCGAGAGCATGTGGAACGGGTTGTAGAACAGGTTGCCGTAGCGCAGCGAGAACGCCGCGGTCCAATCGAGGTGCGGGAAGATGCCGAAGGGCACCGCCTCGCTCCACGACCCCATCAGCAGCGGCCGGATGAAGCCGAGCACGAGGTAGAGCCAGATCGCCGAGGCGAAGGCCCAGGGCACGTGCGTGCCGAGGCCGAGCGCGCGGGCGCGGCGATACATCCTGACCCACCAGAGCAGGATCGAGGTGGTGAGGAAGAAGCCCGCGATCAGCCACCATCCGCCCTCGTTGAGCGGCGGCAGCACCTTGAGGCCGTATTTGGGCAGGGGCGGCTCCAACGCCAGCCAGGGCAGCTGGCGCACGAACTGGATCGGATCCCAGTTCACGCTGGCCCACATGTTGAGGCCGATGATCTCGAAGGCGATCAGGCCGCAGGCGAAGGACAGCGCCCCGAGATAGCCGCCGTAGATCGGTCCGACCTGGGAATTGCCGATCAGCCCGAACAGGTAGCTGTTGAACGGCCGCCCGACACGGGAATCGACCGAGATCGGGATGCCGTGCTCCGGCTCGACCGGGCGCACCTGCACCTGGGTGAAGATGTTCTGATAGTAGGCCACGGCGTCTCCCTCCATGGACCTGCGGTCGCTCAGGGAGGCTCGCGCCGTCGGCGGAGAATCCCGCGCCCGAAGATCGGACCTGCGCCTCAAGCCGGCCGGCGCGGACGCCGGACGGCGATCCGTTTCACCGCCACACGGGCAGGTTGAGCCACCAGCCCCACCATTCCGGCCACCCTTGCGTCCAGAAGGGCCCCGAGATGACGATGCAGACCGCGCTCCAGAATCCCGCGGAGAGCGCGAGGAACAGGCCCAGCCGGTGGATGCCGAGCGTCCCGATCGAGTAGCCGATCGTGTCGCGGAAGTAGGTGTCCTCGTGCTCGGGCGTCTTCACCGTCTCGCCCTTGGCGGGGTTGGTCGAGGACAGGATCAGCGAGCCGTGGAGCGCCAGCGCCAAGGTCGTCGTGAAGAAGAAGCTCACGGCGAGCATGTGCGCGGGATTGTAGTGGAAGTGCAGGTACTGGTAGCCGGTGTTCGACACCCAATCGAGGTGCGAGAGGATGCCGTAGGGGAAGCCGTAGCCCCAGGCGCCCATCAGGAGCGGGCGGATCACCACCAGCGTGACGTAGGCGAAGATCGCCACCGAGAAGGCGAACGGCACGTGGTAGCCGATGCCGAGCTTGCGGCAGATCTCGACCTCGCGCAGCGCCCAGGAGGCGAACGCCCCAACCGCGCAGAAGGTGATGATCTGCCACAGGCCCCCTTCCTTCAGGGGCGCCAGCGCCAACCCGTATTTCAGATCCGGGGGCGCGATGTTGATCTGCCAGATGTTCCAGGTCGGGCCGATCGCCGCGCCGTAGAGGATCAGCGCGGTGCCGAGCACCGAGAAGAAGATCGTCGTGACGCCGAAGAAGCCGACGTAGAACGGGCCGACCCAGAAATCGAAGAGGTCACCGCCCAGCAGGGTGCCGCCGCGGACCCGGTATTTGCGCTCGAAGCTCAGCATCGCCATGGCGGAGATCCCCAAGGTGAGGATGGAGGATGCCGGGGCAGGCGCGCCCGCCCGCGGCAGGACCGGCGAGGAAGCCGGTCAGCCCGGCATCGTCGGGAGGACGAGGCTGTGGGCGGCGGCCGCCTTCGCGTCCTTCGGGCCTTCGAGCCAGTTGAACCGGTCGGTGCTGAGCAGGATGAAGTGGATCAGCAGCGCCAGAACGAACAGGAAGGTGAAGAGCGCGACGAGGGTGCGCCGCGGATCGAACAGAAGCCAGATCTTGTGCATCGCGCGCCTCCTCAGCCGATCATCGACACGAGGCCGTGTGCGGCGTTCGTCACGCCGTCAAGAAGGGCGTAGCCCTTCGGCCCGGGAAGCCAGGGCCGCCACAGCCAGACGAGGATGTGGGCGACCACGGCGATCGCCGTGAAGATGATGAAGCTCGTCAAGAAGATCGCGTGGAACTCCTTGGCTTCGGGTTCCGTCAGCCCGGACAGGCTGCTCGGTCTTTCAGTGATACCGTTGGCCATCGATCGAACCTCCGCTGGTTATGCCGCGCGCTTGGCAAAGGCGCGGCGGGTGTCGCCGTGACTCGATGACATCACGGCGCAGGGTCCCCCGTGTCACCGCACGGAAGTGCTTGGGGCGCGCTAGCCCATGAAGGCGAAGGGGATGGCCGAGACCGCCATGGCCTTGGCCTCGCCGAAGATCGAGCGCCGCACCGGCGGCAGGCCGCGCCGCTGCGCCTGCCGCGGCAGGACGCGCTGCACGATCGCCGCGGCGAGAAAGAACGGGTAGGTCGCGGCCAGAATGATCCGGAACTGGATCGCCTCGCTGTGCAGGCGCGACGATGCGGGCATCGATCGTTGCATGACGACTCCCATGGCAGGTGCCTCCGCAGGCTGTCCGGCGCGGCGTGGGGCCGGAGGGTGAAGAGGATGGAGGAGCGCGCTCATGCGGCGGCTCCCGCGGTGAGGTCGCTCTGCGCCCGCTCGACATGGGCGGGCGCGACACGGTCGGCGGCGGCCCGGCGCGCGGCGCGCTCGGCGGCGTCGCGCAGGCGCTTGGCGGCGGAGATGCGGGTGAGGACGGGATGCCGCTCGACCAGCGCGTCGAGAAGGGCGCGGGCCGCCTCGTCCCAGGGCAGTTCGCGGTGCGTCCGGGCGGGGGTGGCCTCCACCGCATCCATGTCGCGGGCGAGCGGCAGGATGTGGAAGAGCATGTCGAACAGGGCGTTGCAGACCTCCTGCACGAGGTAGGTCGCGCCGGCGTAGCCCATGAAGGGCGTTCCGGTGTGCCGCCGGATGATCGCGCCGGGGAACGAGGCGGGGACGTAGGCCGCCCGCCCGCCGCTCTCGGCGAGGTACATCCGCTCGTTGAAGGAGCCGAACAGGACCAGCGGCGGGTTGGCCTTGATCGCCTCGCGCACCGCGGCGTTGTCGGGCTTGGTCCCGGCGCTGCGCGCGAAGGCGAAGTGGCAGGGCAGGCCCATCTCCTCTTCGAGGAAGTGGCGCACACCCCGCGCGTAGGTCTCGGTCGCGACGATGCCGAAGCTCGCCGTCCCGAAGAAGTCCTGCGTCACCGAGCGCCACAGGTCCCAGACCGGCTTGATCGTGGTGTGGCGCTCGCGCTCGATGAAGGGCTCGGGATCGATCCCGAGGATCTCGCCGAGCGAGCGCAGGAACTTGGTGGTCGAAAGTACCCCGATCGGCGCCTGGAGGTAGGGCCGTTCCAGGCTCTCGCAGAGCAGGCGGCCGAACTCGCGGTAGAGGCAGATATTGGCATCCGCGTTGACGAGCTTGGGCACGTCGGCGAGATGCGAGCCGAGCGGGAAGGTGAGGTTCACCTCGGCGCCGATGCCCTCGACGAGGCGGCGGATCTCGGCGAGGTCCGAGGGCATGTTGAAGGTGCCGTAGGCCGGGCCGATGATGTTGACCCGCGGCTTCTCCCCGGGCTTGCGCTCGGGCCGGGCCGGAATGCCCTTCTTGGCGAAGCGCCGCGCGCCGTATTCCTGCCAGAGCCAGCTCATCGCCCGGTCGGCGGATTGCCACTGGTCCTCGTCGATGGTGCGCGGCAGGAAGCGCTGCAGCCCGGTCCCCTCCGGCGTGACGCCGCCGCCGATCATCTCGGCGATGGAGCCCGTCACCACGACGCTCGGCTGGCCGGGATCGAGCGTGCCGTGCGCTCGCTTCATCGCTCCTTCCGTGCCGTGGCGGCCGAGCTCCTCCTCCGCCAAGCCGGTGACGACGATGGGCAATTCGTGCGGCGGCAGCGCGTCGGTGTAGTGGAGGACCGAGGTGACCGGCAGATTCTCGCAGCCCACGGGGCCGTCGATGACGACCTGCAATCCCTTGATCGCGGTGAAGACGTAGACCGCCCCCCAGTAGCCGCCGGCCCGGTCGTGATCGAGGACGAGCATCACGCCATCTCCCCGACCGGTTTCTCGGGGGCCTGCGCCTTCGGCGCGGCCTTGATCCGCGGCACGTCCTGCCAGATGCCGGCGGCGTGGCCGGTGCCGACCCCCTCGAAGAAGGCGCGCATGGCATCGAAGCGCGGCCGGTTGGCGAGCGCCGCGTTCACCACCTTGGCGAGCGAGCCGGCGCCGGCCGCCCCCATCAGGGGGCGCGCCGAGATCAGGTTGGTGAAGTAGAGCGCCGGCGTGCCGGCCTCCTTCGCCTTCTGCACCACCGGGGTCGTGCCGATGGCGAGATCCGGCCGGAATTCCTCGAACGCGGCGAGGTCGTCCTCCAGCGAGGCGCGGTACCGGATGCGGACGCCGCGCGCTTCCAGCCACGCCCGGTCGGGTTCGGACCAGGGCGTGCGCGGACAGGCGGTGCCGACATAGGGCACCTCGGCGCCGCTCTCGACGAGGAGGCGCGCGACCAGCAGTTCCGAGCCCTCGTAACCCGAGAGCGTGATGCGTCCGCGGATCGGCGCCGCGGAGAGCGCGCCGCGGATCGCCGGCAGCCATCGGTTCTGCGCCGCCGCGATCTTGTCCCGCGGGACGTCGCAGACGTTGCCGATGGCCTCCAGCCACTCGGCGGTGCCGTCGTGGCCGACGGGGGCGGAGCCCACCACCGGGCGCCCGGCCGCCTCGAACTCGCGCACGCTCGCGGTGTAGAACGGGTGGATCGCCGCCACCGCCGCCGCATCGAGGGCGCCGTAGAGTTCGCGCCATTCCCGCGTCGGCACGACCGGCCCGGCGCTGAGGCCGAGCGGTTCGAGGAGCCCGCCGATCACCACGGGATCGGCGGGGAACATCTCGCCGATCAGCGCGACGGAGGGGCGCTCCGAGCGACCACCGCGCGGGGCCTGGACCGGGCCCTGCTCGGCCTCCGTGCGGGCGAATTTGAGCATCGCGCCAGCCAGCACGTCCTTGGCCTCGGCATGGGTCGGCACGCCGAAGCCCGGTACGTCGATGCCGATGACGCGCACCCCGTCGATCTGCTTCGGCAGCAGCCGCAGCGGCACGCCCGAGGCGGTCGGGACGCAGAGGTTGATGACGACGACGGCGTCGCACTCCTCGGGCTTGGCGGAGGCGTGGACCGCCTCGCGGATATCCTCGAACAGCTTGCCGGTGACGAGCGTCTCGGAATTGAACGGGACGTAGCCGACGCTGCGCCGCGCGCCGTAGAAGTGCGAGGTGAAGGTGAGCCCATAGACGCAGCAGGCGGAGCCCGACAGGATCGTCGCGGTGCGCCGCATCCGCAGGCCGACGCGAAGGCTGCCGAAGGCCGGGCACATGCTCTGCGGCTGGTCGTGCGGACCGGCCGGGTAGTCCCGCTTGTACTGTTCCAGCGTCGCCGACAGGCCGGCGGCCTCGGCGGCCGCTCGCATCGCATCCTTGCCGGCGTGGCAGCCGAGCCCGTCGCCCTGCGTCGCGGCGATGTCGATGCCCTCGGGGCGGCGTGCGCGGAGCGCGGCGATGTCGAGGCTGACCGCCATGGCTCAGACCTCGTCGTAGACGATTTCGAGGGACGGCTTGGCGAGGCTGGTCCGCCCGCACATGTCCTCGAGGGTGGCGGGCTCCAGCACGACGTCGCGCCCGGTGGCTTCGCTGGAGAACAGGCCGAGCAGGGCGTCCTGGCTCAGCGGTTTCGGCTGGTGCGGCGCGGCCTCCGCCACGTTCTGCGAGAGGTCGGCGAAGAGCGAGCCCCAGCGCCCCTCGGGCTTGCCGATGATCTCGTAGTTGGCGCTCTTGCGGCGGATGTCGTCGTCGGCCGGGATCGAGGCCAGCACCGGAATGCCGGCGGCCCTCGCAAACGCCTGCGCCTCGCCGGTGCCGTCGTCCTTGTTGATGACGAGGCCGCCGACGCCGACATTGCCGCCCATCTTGCGGAAATACTCCACCGCCGAGCAGACGTTGTTGGCGACGTAGAGTGATTGCAGGTCGTTGGAGCCGACGACGATGACCTTTTGGCACATGTCCCGGGCGATCGGCAGGCCGAAGCCGCCGCAGACCACGTCGCCGAGGAAGTCGAGCAGGACGTAGTCGAAGCCCCATTCGTGGAAGCCGAGCTTTTCCAGAAGCTCGAAGCCATGGATGATGCCGCGCCCGCCGCAGCCGCGACCGACTTCCGGTCCGCCGAGCTCCATCGCGTAGACGCCGTCGCGCTTGAAGCAGACGTCGCCGATGGCGACCGCCTCGCCCGCGAGCTTCTTCCTGGTGGAGGTCTCGATGATGGTCGGGCAGGCGCGCCCGCCGAACAGGAGCGAGGTCGTGTCGCTCTTCGGGTCGCAGCCGATCAACAGCACCTTCCGGCCCTGCTGGGCCATCATGTAGCTGAGGTTGGCCAGGGTGAACGACTTGCCGATGCCGCCCTTGCCGTAGATCGCGATGATCTGCGTCTCGCGCTTCACCTCGCCGGTGGCGACCGGATCGGGCTCGATGGCGGCCTCGTCCCGCAGCGTGGCGGCGGCGGCGAGCGCCGCCTTGTTGAGCTGGAGATTCATGAGCAGGTCCTCCAATCGAGGATCATCTTCAGGCAGGACGGGTCGGCGAAGGCCGTGCGGTAGGCCTCCGGCGCCGCCGAGGCGGGCACCCGGTGGGTGATGAGGCCGTCGAGCGACAGGCTGCCGGCCTCGATCAGCGTACGGACCGCGGCGAGGTCGGCCGGCCGCCACTCCGCCGAGACCCGGATGCGGGCCTCGCGCATGAAGGCGGGCGGGAAGGCGAAGGCGAGCGGCGCCTCGTAGAAGCCGGCGAGCACGATCTCGCCGCCGGGGGCGAGACGGCCGATCAGCGTGTCGAGGAGGCCTGAATCGCCGCTGACGTCGGTGACGACCGGATAGTCGCGGGCCGGGTCGTCCTCGGGCGCGAGCACGGCGTAACCGAACGCGCCTTCGGACCGCAGCGGCTCGCGCTCCCAGACGACCGGCTCGGCGCCCGCGAGCAGCGTCAGCCGCGCCAGCAGCCGGCCGAGCACGCCGTGGCCGACGATCAGGTTCCGCTCGCCGGGGACGATGCCGGAGAGGGCGTGGTAGGCGGTCGCCGCGAGCGCGATCAGGCAGGCCCGGTCGCCGAGGGCGGCATCCACCGGGACGAGGCGGGAGGCGGGGGCGATCAGGTGCGAGGCCGCGCCGCCGAACAGGCCCTTGACCTCGCCGAAGCAGCGGGCGCCGGGGACGAACACGGTCTGTCCGACGCGCAGGCCGCTTCCGGCCTCGGCCTCGACCACCGTGCCGACCGACTCGTATCCCGGCACGAGCGGGTAGCCCATGCCGGGGAAGGGCGGCATCCGGCCGGACCAGAGCAGCCGCTCGGTTCCCGTGCTGATTCCGCTCCAGGAAACGGCGACGACCGCGTCGCCTTGGGCAGCTGGGGTGAGCGCGAGGCGGCTGAGCGCCAGGTGCTCCGGTCGCTCGAGAACGACGGCCAACGCCTCCATGTTCGTGCCTCCGCTCTCTCTTGTTGGCGACTCTGCCGGATGCAGGACCGCATAGTGTCAATCTAGATGGACACAACGTCCCGTCAAGGAAAGATTACATTCCGCTCACCGAACGGCGACGATAAGTCGTGCGAGGAGCGGCCTGCGGGTGCTTTTCTCGCGGATCGCGGCGAATCCGGCCTGGGCGAGCATGCCGGCCAGTTCCTCCACTCGCCGCGGCCGGCCGCTTCCCATCGCGAGGAGGTAGAATCCGAAATACGCGTCGCCGACCGGCTCCGCGCCGCCGGTTCCGGCCATCGGCTCGGCGATGACGACGAGACCGCCGGGCGGCAGCGCCGCGTGGACCGCCCTGAGGATCGCCAGGGCCGCCGCATCGTCGTGATCATGGATCACGCGCACGAGGCTGATCGCGTCGGCCCCCGTCGGCAGCGGACCGTCGAGGAAGGTCTGGCCGAAGCAGGTCACCCGGTCGCCGATCCCCTCGGCCGCAAACCGCGCCGCGGCCCGCTCGGCGACCGGCGGCAGATCGAGCAGGCGCAGCGCCAGATCCGGGTGGCGTCGGGCGGCGTGCGTCAGGAAGACGCCCTCCCCGCCTCCGACATCCATGAGGCAGGTCCGGCCGGCGAGCGGGAGCGCGTCGAGGACGTCGTCGGCGATCAGTGCCTGCGAGGCCGCCATCAACCGGCTGTAGGCAGCCACCGATTCGGGGTGGATCGAGCCGGCATTCCCCGCATCGGCGTACGGCCAGTAGCCGGCGAGCCGGGTCGCGCCCGCCTCGCCGCGCAGCAGCGCGACGGGGTCGGCCAGATCCGCGTAGAGCATCGCGTGATGCTCGATCATCAGGGCGATCGAGGGATTGCCGATCAGCGCCGCGCCGAGGTCGGCGAGCGCGAAGCGGCCGTCGGGCAGCCGCGCGATCAGGCCGAGGGAGGTTGCGGCTCGGAGCAGGGTTAGCCCGCGCTCCGGCGACAGGCCGAGCCGGTGGGCGATGGCCTCCGGGCCGAGCGGGCCGGCCCGCAGCAATCCGAACAGGTCGAGCCGGACGCAGGCGAACAGCACCTGCGCGTAGACGAAGCCGGCGCAGAGATCGAACAGGGCCCGCGTGTTGCGCTGCGCGATCCGGCGAGTGAGCGGGAAACCGGCCGCCCAGCGCTGGAAGCCCGGTGAGGCCACCAGGCGGTTGCGCAGGGCGAGCCAGCGCTCGCGCCAGCCGGGATGCCGCGGCGCCGGCCCGATCTCCGTCATCGCGCCGGGCGGCACGGCGGCCTCACGCGAGTTCGCGCAGGGAAGCGGGCAGGAACAGTCGCGTCTGCGCTTCGATCTCGGCGCGCATGGCGTCCTGCCCCGGACAGGTCGGGATCACCTCGATCGCCTCCCGCGTCAGCCGCTTGAGCCGCTCAAGGGCACCGCTCATTCCGAGGAGGGCGGCGGCGTTCGGGCGTCCGAGGGTCGCGTCGCGGCCGGCGGGTTTGCCGATCTCCTCCTGACGGCAGGCGACGTCGCGCAGGTCGTCGGCGACCTGATAGGCTTCGCCGAGGCACTCGCCGAGCAGGCGCCAGGGCAAGGGCGCGGCGCCCGCGGCCGCCGCGCCGGCGACGGTCGCGGCGGCGAACAGCGCCCCGGTCTTGGCCTGCTGGTACTCGACGAGATCGACATGCGGCTCGGATTCCCAGGCCTGGCCCGCGACGATGCCCGCCGGCGAGCCGACGGCGCGGGCGACGAGCCCGACGAGGGACGCCAGCCGGGCGGGCGAGCGGGCGGCGCCCCGCGCCAGCGTCTCGAAGGCGGCAACGATCAGCGCGTCGCCGGTCAGGACGGCGAGCGGAACGCCGAAGGCGGCGTGGACCGACGGCTTCTGCCGGCGCATCGGCGCGTCGTCGAAGCAGGGCAGGTCGTCGTGGACGAGGGAGGCGCAGTGCAGCAGCTCGATCGCCGCCGCCGCGGCATCGGAGGCGCCGGGATCGTCGTCACCGCAGGCGAGCGCCACGGCGATGCAGAGGCGGGGACGGATGCGATGGCCGCCGGGGAAGACGGCGTAGCGGATCGCCTCGGCCAGGAGCGGCGGTGCACCCGGCGCCTCCGCATGCGAGACCGCCACGTCGAGCACCGTCTCGATCCGCCTTCCGACATCCATGGCGACCTCCCGAGTAAATTCATTTTGTCTTGCTCAAGTGTCAACTATGATTGACAGTGTTTGCGGCCCGGATCAACGCCGCAGGCCGGACAAAGCAGGCATCTTTCGATGGAGAAGCGCGTCATCGTGATCGGCGCCGGGATCGGCGGCCTCGCGGCGGCGCTCAGCCTCGCCGCGTCCGGTCTCGACGTGACGGTGCTGGAGCGCGCTCCGCCCGTCGGCGGCAAGATGCGCTCGGTCAGCGTCGGGGGCGTTCCGGTCGAGGCGGGGCCGACCGTCTTCACCATGCGCTGGGTGTTCGACGAGCTCTTCGCCGAGGCGGGCACGAGCCTCGAGACGGAGATCGGGTTGCGGCCGGCCTCGCTGCTCGCCCGGCACGCCTGGAGCGCGCACGAGCGGCTGGATCTCTTCGCCGACATCGCCGCCTCCGCCGACGCCATCGACGCCTTCGCGGGCGCGCGGGAGGCGGAAGGCTACCGCCGCTTCTGCGCCCGCGCGGCAGAGGTCTACCGCACGCTGGAGGGGCCGTTCATCCGTGCCGAACGGCCGAGCCCGGTCGATCTCGCCCAACGCGTCGGCCTGTCGGGGCTCGGCAGCCTCTGGCGCATCCAACCGTTCGCGACCCTGTGGTCGGCGCTCGGTGAGTATTTTCGCGATCCGCGGCTGCGCCAGCTCTTCGGGCGCTACGCCACCTATTGCGGCGCCTCGCCGTTCGAGGCGCCGGCCACGCTGATGCTGGTCGCCCATGTCGAGCAGGCCGGCGTCTGGACCGTCGAGGGCGGCTTGAGCCGCCTCGCGGGCGCCGTCTCGGACCTGGCGGAACGCCGGGGGGCGAAGATCCGCACCGGGGTGCAGGTGGCGCGGATCCTGACCGAAGGGAGCCGGGTCGCCGGGGTCGAACTGGCGGACGGCGAGCGCCTTGCCGCCGACGCGGTGATCGCCAACGCGGATGTGGCCGCCCTCGCTGCGGGCCTGCTCGGCCCCGAGGCGGTCGGTGCCGGCGACCGGATCCCGCCCCGCGAACGCTCGCTCTCGGCGGTCACCGCCTGCCTGACCGCGCGGGCGAAAGGCTTCGACCTCGCCCATCACAGCGTGTTCTTCTCCGCCGACTACCGCGCGGAGTTCGACACGATCCTGCGCGGACGCCGCCTGCCGCCGGACCCGACCGTCTACGTCTGCGCCCAGGATCGAGACGGCGACGGCGGCTCGGCGCCCGATGGGCCGGAGCGCCTGCTCCTCCTCGTCAACGCCCCGGCCGATGGCGGGGACCGCCCCCTCACCCCTCGGGAGATCGCCGCATGCGAGACGACCATCCTTCGCAAGCTCTCGGCCTGCGGGCTGACCCTGGAGCCGACGGGACCGGCGACGCTCACGACGCCGACAGGCTTCGCGGGGCTGTTTCCGGGGACGGGGGGCGCCCTCTACGGCCGGGCCTCGCACGGCTGGACGGCGACCTTCAAGCGACCGGGGGCGCGGACGCGGGTGCCGGGCCTCTACCTTGCGGGGGGGAGCGTGCATCCGGGGCCGGGAGTGCCGATGGCGGCGCAGTCGGGCCGGCTCGCGGCGGCGGCACTGCGCGCGGACCTCGATTCGACGGCGCGGTCGCGCGCGGCGGCTACGTCTGGTGGTACGTCGATGCGGTGAGCGCGGACGGGCGCCAGGGGCTCACCGTCATCGCCTTCATCGGCAGCGTGTTCTCGCCCTATTACGGGTGGGACGCGTCGCGCGACCCGTTCGCCCACTGCGCCGTCAACGTCGTGCTCTACGGCGAGCGCGCCAACCGCTTCGCCATGACCGAGCGCGACGCCCGCTCCCTGTCGCGGGACGCGTCGCGCTTCAGCCTCGGGCCGTCCTCGCTCGAATGGGACGGCAGCGTGCTCACCATCCGCCTCGACGAGCGCGGCGCCCCGATTCCGCGGGCCGTGCGCGGCACGGTGCGGGTGCGGCCGAAGGCGCTGACGGCGCAGCCCTTCACCCTCGACGCGCAGGGCCTGCACCGCTGGTGGCCGATGGCGCCCGATTGCGAGGTCGAGGCGGAGTTTTCCTCACCCGCGATCGCCTGGCGCGGCAGCGGCTACCACGACACCAACGACGGCGACGGCGCCCTTGAAGATGCGTTCACGGACTGGACCTGGTGCCGCGCGCCGCTCCAGCGCGGCTCGGCCATCCTCTACGACGTGCGCCGGACCGATGGCAGCGGCCAGAACTTGACTTTGCGCTTCGACGCGGACGGCAGCCGCCGCGAGATGCGCCCGCCGCTCGCCGCCCCCTTGCCGCCGACCGGCCTGTGGCGGATGCCGCGCTCGACCCGCAGCGACGATGCGCGGGCGCAGGTCGTCCGCACCTTCGAGGACACGCCGTTCTACGCCCGCTCGCTGCTCGCCTCGACCCTCGACGGCGAGGCGGCGCGGCCGGTGCACGAGAGCCTCTCGCTGACCCGGTTCCGCAACCCGCTGGTGCGGCTGATGCTGCCGTTCCGGATGCCGCGGCGGATCGGCTAGGATCGGTCAGCCGGCCTTCGCTTCGGCCTCGTCCTTGCGCTCGTGGCGCAGCAGCAGCGGCGTCTGCGCCAGAGCGAAGGCGATGGTGAGCGGCATGATGCCGAACACTTTGAAGCTCACCCAGAAATCCTCGGTCTGGGTGCGCCAGACGATCTCGTTGAGGGCGGCGAGCGCGAGGAAGAACAGGCCCCAGCGGAAGGTGAGCTTGCGCCAGCCCTCGTCGGTCAGCGCGAACATGCTGTCGAGCACGACCGAGAGCAGCGACTTGTTGAAGGCGAGCCCGCCGAGCAGGACGAGGCCGAACAGCGTGTTCACGATGGTCGGCTTCATCATGATGAAGGTCTTGTCCTGAAGCGCCAGCGTCAGCCCGCCGAACACCAGCACGACGACGCCGGAGACGAGGGGCATGATCGGCAGCCGCCGCAGCAGGGCGAAGTGCACGCCGAGCGCGATCATCGTGGCGACGATGAATACGCCGGTCGCCACGAACAGCTTGCTCTCCGGCGTCACGCCGAAGCGCTCGGCATAGGCGTTGCTGAAGAAGAACACCGCGAGCGGGCCCACCTCCAGCGCCAGCTTGAGGAGCGGCGGCAGGTGCCGGCGCGGCGGGACGCTCTCGACCTTCATGCTGAGGTTCTCATGATCTTCCGATGGGGCGGCGGGCAATCGGTTACTCCTTGGGGAGGCCGGTGATCGCCCTGGCAAAATCCCGCGCGGCGAACGGCTCCAGATCCTCGACGCCCTCGCCGACCCCGATGAAATGCACGGGCAGGCCGAACTTCGCGGCGAGTGCCACCAGAATACCGCCCCGCGCGGTTCCGTCGAGCTTCGTCATCACGAGTCCGGACACGGGGGCCGCCTGCGAGAACAGCTCGACCTGGCTCAGCGCATTCTGGCCGACGGTGGCGTCGAGAACCAGCAGGGTGGCGTGGGGCGCTTCCGGATCGAGCTTGCGGATGACCCGGACGATCTTCTCCAGCTCCGCCATCAGCCCCGCCTTGTTCTGCAAGCGGCCGGCGGTGTCGATGAGGAGCACGTCGGTGCCCTTCTCCCGCGCCTCCTTGAAGGCATCGAAGGCGAGCCCGGCGGCGTCCGATCCCTGCTCGCGGCTGATCACGGGGGTGTTCGTGCGCTCGCCCCAGACCCGCAGCTGCTCGATCGCCGCGGCGCGGAACGTGTCGCCCGCCGCCAGCATCACGCTGCGGCCCTCCGCCTTGAACTTGAGGGAGAGCTTGCCGATCGTCGTCGTCTTGCCGGCACCGTTCACGCCGACCGTCAGGATCACGTAGGGCTTCTTGCCCGTGTCGATGGCGATCGGAGTCGCCACCGGCTCCAGCGCTCGCTCGATCTCGGTAGCGAGGATGGCGCGCACCTCGTCGGGCGAGATACCCTTCTCGTAGCGGCCCTTGCCGACCGCCTCCGACATCCGCGTGGCCGTCTCCACGCCGAAATCGGCCTGGATCAGCGCGTCCTCCAGATCCTCCAGGGTGGTCGCGTCGAGCTTGCGCTTGGTGAACAGCCCCGTCACCCGATCCGACAGGGCCGAAGAGGTGCGGCGCATGCCCTCGGTGAGCCGCGACCACCAGCCCCGCTTCTCCGTGCCCTCGACGGCACCGGAGATCGCATCGCTGGCGAGCGCCGCGGCGGCATCGACGGGCTGGATGTCGGCCTCGGCGGGCGGCTGCGCCTCGGCCGGGACCGCCTCCTCCGCGTCACCGGCCGTCAGGCGCGACCACCAGTTCCGCTTCTCCGCCGGCTCCGCGGAGAGGGCCGACGGTTCCGGCTCCGTCGTCGTCTCGTCCGGCTGCGGCGCTTCGCCCGACGGCGGCTGCGGCTCCGGCTGGAGGTCGGCGCCCTCGACCTGATCGGGGATGCGGTTCTTGTCGGGATCCTCGGAGGCGGGTTCGCTGACCGGCGGCGGCACGTGGGACACGTCGTCCGCCGCGGTGGCGAAGTCCGGCAGACCCTCGGATTCGGAGGCCGGCGACAAAGGGTCTGGCGTGACCGGCGGCGTGTCCGGCTGAACCTCGGCCGGCAGTTCCTCGGCGGGCGTGGGGTCGGCAGGCTTCGCCTCGGGCGCACCCTTCCGCCCGAACAGGCGTCCGAACCAGCCGGGCTTCTCGTCGTCGCTCATCCCAGTCCCTTATACAGCCTTGCCCGCGACGATCCGGCATTCTAGCCCGTGAGGCATGAACGCGCGTGTTTCAGTGCCGGATCGCACCGTCGGACCGGAGATAGGGCTTTCCCTGCTCTACCGCGATGCCCTGATGCTCGTCATCGACAAGCCGGCGGGTCTGCCGGTGCATCCGGGGCCGAAGGGCGGGCCGACCCTGACCGACCATCTCGACGCCCTGCGCTTCGGCCTGCCGCGCCGCCCGGAGGCCGCGCATCGGCTCGACCGCGACACCTCGGGCTGCCTCGTGCTGGGCCGTCACGCCAAGGCGCTCGCCCGTCTGAACCGCCTGTTCGCCGACGGCAAGGTGGACAAGACCTATTGGGCGCTGGTCGAGGGCGGACCCGAGGCGATGGAGGGGCGCATCGACCTGCCGCTGGCCAAGCGCTCGGACGATCCGCGCAGCTGGTGGATGAAGGCGGACCCGGCCGGGGCGCCGTCGCTGACGCTCTACCGGGTGCTCGGGCGGGCGGACGGGATGTCGTGGCTGGAACTGAAGCCGGTGACGGGGCGCACGCATCAGCTGCGCGTCCACTGCGCGGCGATGGGGTGGCCGATCCGCGGCGACGCGATCTACGGATCCGCCGGGCGGGAGGGGCCGGGGCTCCAGCTCCATGCGCGGGGCTTGCGCCTGCCGCTCTATCCGAAGCGCGAGGCGATCGCCGTGGAGGCGCCCGCGCCGGGGCATATGCGGGCGGGGTTGGCGGCATGCGGGATGGTCGCCGCCTCGCAAAACCCTCTCCCCTCCGCGGGCGAGGGTGCCCGCGCAGCGGACGGGTGATACCTTTTCCCGGTCGATCGCTTCGGGCTTTGCCAGCCTCCGTCATCGCGAAGGCGGAGCCGAAGCGATCCAGCGCGCGACTCATCCGGAAAAGTCGCGGACTGGATTGCCACGGCTTCGCCTCGCAATGACGGAGGAAACACCGAAGCGATCAAACGGATGGCGTATGGGGGGCCGGCTCAGGTTCTTCCGGAAAGGTCGCTCCCCTTCCCCGACCCTCGCTCACGCGAGGGCCACCCTCCTCCAGCGCAAGTCGGGCCTGCCCGACGTGAGCACCCAAGAATGCGGATATCGGACAGGCCCGATATCCGTGCGGGGAGGGGTTGGTGCGCCTCTCAAGCCGCGAGCAAAGCCTGCCCGTCATGTCCCGTCACGGTGACGGCGCGGATCTCTCCAGCCGGCACCGTTTCCGCGAAGCGCACCAGCGCGAACGCTTCCGTCCGCCCCGTATCGCCCCGCTCGGTCAGCACCCGGCGGCGGGCGCCGACTTCACCGTCGAGATGGCGGGCGAGCGCCGCCGCGCCGGCCTCGCGCAGTCGCGCGGCGCGCGCGCGGATCACGTCGCCGGGCACCGCCGGCATCCGGGCGGCGGGCGTGCCGGGGCGCGGCGAGTAGGGGAAGACGTGGAGATGCGTCAGCCCGCATTCCGCCACCAGATCGAGGGAGCGGGTGAACTGCGCCTCGGTCTCGGTCGGAAACCCGGCGATCAGGTCGGCGCCGAAGACGAGGCCGGGACGCAGGTCGCGCAGGGTCGCGCAGAGGCGGATCGCGTCAGCGCGGGAATGGCGGCGCTTCATCCGCTTCAGGATCAGGTCGTCCCCCGCCTGGAGCGAGAGGTGGACATGCGGCATCAGCCGCGACTCCTCGGCAAACGCCGCGATCAGCGCCGCATCGGCCTCGACCGAGTCGATCGAGGAAAGCCGCAGGCGGGCGAGATCCGGCACCTCGGCGAGGATCGTGCGGACGAGACGCCCCAGGCTCAGGTCGGGATCGAGATCGCGGCCGTAGGCGGTGAGATCGACGCCGGTGAGCACCACCTCGCGGCCGCCATGCTCGACGATGCGGCGCACCTGCGCCACCACCTCGCCAACGGGGACCGAGCGGGAGTGTCCGCGGCCGAACGGGATGATGCAGAAGGTGCAGCGATGGTCGCAGCCGTTCTGCACCGGCACGAAGGCGCGGGTATGCCCACTCATGGTGGCGATGCGCGTCGGCTCGGCGGCCCGTACCGCCATGATGTCCTCTGGCTCGGATGGGGCCCCGTCGCGCCAGCTCTCCGGCCTGAGCTTCGCCGCGTTGCCGACGAGGCGCGCCACCTCCGGCATCCCGGAATACTGCGCGCGCTCGACCTCGGCGCCGCAGCCGGTGACGACGATCTCGGCGCCGGGCCGCTCGCGCGCGAGACGGCGGATTGCCTTGCGGGCCTGCCGCCCGGCCTCGGCGGTGACGGCGCAGGTGTTGACGACGACGAGGTCGCGGCCCTGCGCGCCGGCCTCGGCATGGCCGCGCAGCACCTCCGACTCGACGGTGTTGAGACGGCAGCCGAAGGTGAGCGTCTCGACGCTCACCCGTCGAGTCCGGCGAAGAGGTCGGGCGCGAAGGTGCCCTCGCCCTCAAGGAAGACCGGGCCGGTCATCAGCACGTGGTCGTCGGCGCGCCACTCGATCGCGAGTTCCCCGCCGGGAAGCGCCACGCGGGCGGCGCGGCCGATCATGCGCAGGCGCGAGGCCGCCACCACCGTGGCGCAGGCGGCCGTGCCGCAGGCGAGCGTCAGCCCGGCGCCGCGCTCCCAGACCCGCAGCTTGATCGTGTCGCGGCCGGTCACCTGGGCGATGGAGATGTTGGCGCGCTCCGGGAAGATCGGGTGCGCTTCGAGCAGCGGGCCGATGCGGCCGAGATCGTAGCTGTCGGGGTCGCGCTCCACGAAGAAGATCGCGTGCGGATTGCCCATGCTCACGGCGGCGGGCGAGTGCAGGATCGGGTCGTCGATCGGCCCGACCTGAAGCTCGATGCGCCGGGTATCGGGGAAGGGCTCGGCGAGGGGGATCTCGTCCCAGCGCAGGCGTGGCTGGCCCATATCGACGGTGAAGGAGCGGTCGGTCACGCGCTTCACGGCGACGAGACCCGCCTTGGTCTCCAGCGTCAGGCAGCCGTTCTCGGCGGGCCGCGCCATGGCCGGATCGTCGAGCAGCGCGTAGCCGACGCAGCGGGTGCCGTTGCCGCAGGCGCCCGATTCCGAGCCATCGGTGTTGTAGATGCGCATGAAGGCGTCGGTGCCCGGCGTCACGGGGTCGTGTACCACCATGAGCTGGTCGAAGCGCGAATGCGCGTCGGCGGCGATGGCGCGGGCCTCGGCCGGGGCGACGCGAATCGAGCTGCCGCGCAGGTCGAGCACGACGATGGCGTTGCCGGCACCGTGCATCTTCAGGAAGCGGCGCTCTGCGAGAGGGCTCATCGGACCTCTGACGACCTTGTCTGCGGGAATGTGGGGGATGGCGCGGCGTATAGGGCAAAAGCCCGCCGCCCGCGAGTCGGGAGGTATGGCCCGCATCGTCGCGCCGCAACGGTCTCGCGCGGGGCGCGTTTCGGCCCTACCCTGCCGGCATCGGCCACTCGGAGCCTCACCGCCTTGACCCGTCTCGCCACCCTCGCCGCGGGCCTGCTGGCTCTCGCTCCCGTCCTGCCCTCCGCGTCCCTCGCCCAGAACGCACCGCCGCCCAGCAC
>NZ_JBELQE010000100.1:0-37837 GCF_040270385.1 Methylorubrum podarium
GCCCAGATCCCGGCCCCCGCCTCCGTCGCCCGGGCGCTGGACCTGCTGAAGTCGGCCGAGCGTCCGCTGATCATCCTCGGCAAGGGCGCGGCCTACGCCCAGGCCGACGAGGCGGTGCGCGCGCTCATCGAGGAGAGCGGCATCCCCTACGTGCCGATGAGCATGGCCAAGGGCCTGCTGCCCGACACCCATCCGCTCTCGGCGGGTGCCGCGCGCTCCACCGCGCTCAAGGATTCCGACGTCGTCGTCCTGGTCGGCGCGCGCCTGAACTGGCTGCTCTCGCACGGCAAGGGCAAGACCTGGGGTGAGCCCGGCTCCAAGCGCTTCATCCAGATCGACATCGAGCCGCGCGAGATGGACTCGAACGTCGAGATCGCCGCCCCGATGGTCGGCGACATCGGCTCCTGCGTCGAGGCGCTGCTCGACGGCATCCGCAAGGACTGGAAGGGCGCGCCGCAGAACTGGCTCGAGACCATCCGCTCGAAGCGCGAGGCGAATATCGCCAAGATGGCTCCGAAGCTGATGAAGAACACCTCGCCGATGGACTTCCACTCGGCTCTGGGCGCGCTGCGCACCGTCATCAAGGAGCGTCCCGACGCGATCCTCGTCAACGAGGGCGCCAACACCCTCGACCTCGCCCGCGGCATCATCGACATGTACCAGCCGCGCAAGCGCCTGGACGTCGGCACCTGGGGCGTGATGGGCATCGGCATGGGCTTCGCCGTCGCGGCCGCCGTCGAGACCGGCAAGCCGGTGCTGGCGGTCGAGGGCGACTCGGCCTTCGGCTTCTCCGGCATGGAGGTGGAGACCGTCTGCCGCTACGAGCTGCCGGTCTGCATCGTGATCTTCAACAACAACGGCATCTACCGCGGCACCGACATCGATCCGACCGGCCGCGATCCCGGCACCACCGTCTTCGTCAAGGATTCCCGCTACGACAAGATGATGGAAGCCTTCGGCGGCGTCGGCGTGAACGTCACCACGCCGGACGAGCTGAAGCGGGCCGTCGATGAAGCGATGGATTCCGGCAAGCCGACCCTCATCAACGCGGTGATCGACCCGGCCGCCGGCAGCGAGAGCGGCAATATCGGCAGCCTCAACCCGCAGAGCACGCTGAAGAAGAAGGGCGCCTGACGCCGCTTGGCGTCTCCGCGCGACTGAACCGGACCGCGGTGCCGAAAGGCGCCGCGGTCTTCTTCGTTTCAAGGCCCAGCCCGCACGCCGAATCGCCCGCTGCGCCAGCCGGTGCGCGCTCCTCCCTGCGGGGAGGGGACTCGCGCTCCGGAACGCCGGCGTTCAAGTGAGGGCCACCAGGGATGCATCCGATGTCCTCCGCGACCGACCCGAACGCGCCCCTCGATCCCCGTCTCGCCGGCCGTCTCGCCTTCCTGCCGCGGCTGCCGACCAAGCCGCCGCTTCCCCCCGGCCGCCACGCGCTCGGCCTGTTCGAGACCCGCGACGCGCTGATCCGCGTGCCCGAGCACATCGATGCGCGCCTGCCGACGCCCCTGGTGGTGCTGTTCCACGGCGGCGGCGGCAGTGCCGAGAAGATCCTGCCGATGCTGGAGACGCACGCGCAGAAGCGCGGCTTCCTGCTGCTCGCGCCGCAATCGCTCCACCCGACCTGGGATCTGGTGATCGCCGGCAACGGGCCCGACCGGGAACGGCTCGACCGGGCGCTCGCCGAGGTCGCCGACCGCTTCCTGATCGATCCCCGCCACCTCGCCTTCGCCGGCCACTCGGACGGCGGCAGCTACGCCCTGTCGCTCGGGCTCACCAACGGCGACCGGGTCAGCCACCTGATCGTGTCCTCGGCCGGTTTCATGTCGGTGCAGGTGCAGGCCGGCGCCCCCAGGATCTTCCTGTCGCACGGGACCCGCGACGAGCAGATCGGGATCGACCGCAGCGCCCGCACCCATGCCCGTCTGCTGAAAGGGGCGGGCTACGACGTCACCTACGTCGAATATGACGGCCCGCACGCCTACAACCCGGACGTGGTGGCCCAGGCGGTCGATTTCTTCCTCGGGGACTTCTTCGCCTGAACGGGGTCCGGCGCCTCGTCCTGGATATCGGATCCAGGACGAGGCGCCCGGTCATCGATGCACTAGGCGATGCCGGCGGCAAGGCCTGCCGGCAGCCGGTCGGCGCCGTCGGTCGGCGCGGTCCCGCGGGGCGTGTCGTCGCCGGCGGCGGCCTCGGTCAGCAGCGCGGCGACGAGGTCGCTCTGGGAGACGACGCCCATCAGGCGCCCCTCCGGCCCCACCACGGGCAGGTGGTGGTGGCCGCTCTGGGCCATCCGCGCCGCGACCTGGGCCAGCGACATCTCCGGGCGCAGGCTCTCGACCTCGGTCGTCATCACGTCGGCGGCGCAGCCATGCGGGGCGCGGCCCCGGCCGAGCGTCAGCTGAAAGCGCCGGGCGAGGCCGAGACGGGGCCCGCGCGCATCCCACTCCGTCTTGTCCATCAGGTCGGTCTGGGTGAGGACG
This sequence comes from Methylorubrum podarium, assembly GCF_040270385.1. NCBI lineage: Bacteria > Pseudomonadati > Pseudomonadota > Alphaproteobacteria > Hyphomicrobiales > Methylobacteriaceae > Methylorubrum > Methylorubrum podarium. The sequence goes on from NZ_JBELQE010000100.1 coordinate 2,487, forward strand.
CCGATGATCCGCGCGCTCTCGTCGGTGACGGGCAGCATCTTGATGTGATGGCGCCGCAGCAGGGCGAGCGCTTCGTGCAAGGGGGCTTCGGGGGCGATGCCGACCACGTCGCGGGTCAGGATCGAGGCGCAGGTCGTCGGGCCGGAGCGGCGCATCACGGCGCTGAGCTGGGCGCGCCGCAGCAGCGCCTCGAGATCGCCGCGCCCGATGTCGAGCACCTGATCGTAATCCTCGAGCGCCGCATCGATGTCGGCCGAGCTCAGCCCGAAGCGGCTCGACCGCGCCGGGACGGCGGCCGCGGCCTGCGCCGCGTGCGGGTAGGAACGGCCGGTCAGGTTGTTGAACAGGATCGCCACGCCGAGGATGATCAGCGTGTTGACGCCCACCGGCCACAGCACGAAGCCGTAGCCGAGATCGTGGATCGCCGGGCCGCCCAGCACGGCGGTGAGCGCCACGGCGCCGCTCGGCGGGTGCAGGCAGCGCAGGACCATCATCACGGCGATGGCCCCGGCCCCGGCGATCGCGGCGGCCACGAGGGGATCGTGGACGAGCAGGGCGGCGGTGACGCCGACGAGCGAGGCGACGAGGTTTCCGCCGAAGATCGACCAGGGCTGGGCCAGCGGGCTCGCCGGGACGGCGAAGAGCAGCACCGCCGAGGCGCCCATCGGCGCGATCAGCGCCGGCAGTTCGGTGCCGGTCCCGAGGGCGGCGCGGGCGACGAGCCCGGTGGCGAGGAGGCCGGCCAGGGCGCCGCAGGCGGCGCGAACCCGCTCGCGGAGGCTGACGGGGCCCTGCTCGGGCAGGAATCGGCGCAGAAAAGGAGTCAACGGTCGCTTCACCGGCAGGGCACCGCAGGGTCGAGGCGAAGGAAGAGACGCACCGCGGCGGCGGGCGCTCGGTCCTCATGTTTCCCACCGTCTCTCGCCGAAAGCCGACTTTCGAGACGATGCTCCGGACAGAAAAGCCGGACCGACGGAGTCGGCCCGGGAAAGTCATCGGAGGAGGAAAAAACCCGGGCACCATGCCCGGTCAAGCGCTCCCGGGGCGATGCCCCGTCCCGGGAGAAACATGGCCGGCGGGAACCGGCCATTCGGTCCCGGCTGCCCCGGTCGACCGGGGCAGCCGCGATCTCAGGTCAGACCGCGCGGGCCTCGTGCATCGCGGCGATCTGCTCGGGGCTGTAGCCGAGGGCGGCGAGAACCTCGTCGGTGTGCTCACCGAGAAGCGGCGACGCCTTGATGTCGACCTTCATGTCCGAGAACTTGATCGGGCTTCCGACCGTCAGGTAGGAGCCGAGCTTCGGATGCGGAACCTCGACGATGGTGCCGCTGGCGCGCAGCGACGGATCGGCGGCGATCTCCTTCATGGAGAGGACCGGCGAGCAGGGGATGTCGAACTTGCGCAGGATGTCGACGGCCTCGAACTTGGTCTTGTCGGCCAGCCAATCCTCGATGAAGGCGAAGATCTCGAAGATCTTGTCCTGGCGGGCGCGGGCGGTGTTGTAGGCCGGATCGTCGATCCACTCGGGCTTGTTGAGGGCCTTGCAGATCGGGGCCCAGGCGTGACCCTGGATCGTGAAGTAGATGTAGGCGTTCGGGTCGGTCTGCCAGCCCTTGCACTTGAGCACCCAGCCCGGCTGGCCGCCGCCGCCCGCGTTGCCGCCGCGCGGCACCACGTCCGAGAACTCGCCGTGCGGGTACTGCGGGTACTCCTCGAGGTAGCCGATGGCGTCGAGGCGCTGCTGGTCGCGCAGCTTCACGCGGCAGAGGTTGATCACCGAGTCCTGCATCGACACGGCGACCTTCTGGCCCTTGCCGGTCTTGTTCTTGGCATGGAGCGCCGTGAGGATGCCGATGGCGAGGTGCATGCCGGTGTTGGAGTCACCGAGCGCGGCGGCCGACACGGTGGGGGGACCGTCCCAGAAGCCCGTGGTCGAGGCGGCGCCGCCGGCGCACTGCGCCACGTTCTCGTAGACCTTCAGGTCCTCGTAGTGGTGGCCGTCGGAGAAGCCCTTCACCGAGGCGAGGATCATGCCCGGGTTGAGCTCCTGGATGCGGGCCCAGGTGAAGCCCATGCGGTCGAGGGCGCCGGGGCCGAAATTCTCGACCATCACGTCGGACTCTTGGATCAGCTTCTCCAGGACTTCCTTGCCCTGCGGCGTCTTGGTGTCGAGCGTCAGCGAACGCTTGTTGGAGTTGAGCATCGTGAAGTAGAGCGCATCCGCGTCCTCGACGTGGCGGAGCTGGTTGCGCGTCACGTCGCCGGAGCCCGGACGCTCGACCTTGATCACGTCCGCTCCGAACCAGGCCAGGAGCTGGGTGCAGGCGGGACCCGCCTGGACGTGCGTGAAATCGATGATTCGGATGCCTTCGAGCGGCTGGGTCATCTTGGTTTTTCTCCCTCTTTCGACTTCGTGTGGGTCGTTGTTGAAAGTTGAAAATATACTTTCAGTAATATCGCTGAATCACGTGGCTCTCGTGCTTCGGCCTCCGCCTCAGGCGCAGACCAGGGTTCCCAGAGCCTCCTCCAGTTCCGCCACGCGGCGGCGCAGGGTGCGCTCCTCCTGGAAGCGCTCGGTCTCGTCGCGGATGATCGCGGCGATGCCGGTGACCTCGCCCTCCGCGCCGTGCAGCAGCGCGACGGTGAAGGCGATGGAAAGTGCGCGTCCGTCCTTGTGCAGGGCGGGCACCTTGAGCAGCGACGTGCCGTAGCGGGTCTCACCCGTCCGCATCGTCTTCGCGTAGCCGTCCCAGTGGCGCTTGCGGTGGCGCTCCGGGGTGATGAGATCGAGGGTCTCGCCCAGCGCCTCGGCTTCCGAGAAGCCGAAGATCCGCTCGGCGGCGGGATTCCAAGTGACGATCCGCCCGTCCGCGTCGGAGATCACCACCGCGTCACCGATCGCCGCGACGAGCCCGGATGTGTCGAAGGTCTGCGATTGGGCCATCCATCGCCTCCCCATCTTGCCGTCGGTTAGCCGACGAACCGCTGGGCGAGCGAAGAAACGGGTTGTCTGTCGAGGATGCCGCTTCGAGTCATGGCAGGCGCTGCCTCCTTGGCTTCCCGGATCGTGGCCGCTCTTTCCGGTGGCTCACCTATTGGCATCTGGTATACCAGAGACGAATGGCAGGTCAAGACGCCCCGCCCGGCGCGAACGAGATCGCGGTGGGGCCGTTGTAAGGGAGGCGAGGAGGCCGCGATGTCGGGCAAGCACAGCATCAAGATCCGACAGATCGAGGCCTACGCCTTCCGGATCGAGTTCGGCGAAGCCTTCGCGCCGCTCCTGACGGACGAGCCGGAACCGATCGGCGGCGGCACCGGCCCCTCGCCGGAGCAGGTGCTGATCGCCGCCGTGAGCAATTGCCTGTGCGCGAGCCTCGCCTTCGCCCTCGGCAAGTACCGGCAGGAGGGCGGCGGCGTGAGCGCCGAGGCGATCGGGCGGGTGGCCCGCAACGCGGACGGCCGCCTGCGCCTCGTCGGCATCGAGGTCGACATCGCCCTCGGCGCGCCCGCCGAGTCGTTGGACCGGCTCGACCGGGTGCTCGGCCAGTTCGAGCAGTTCTGCACCGTGTCCGAGAGCGTCAAGGCCGGTGTTCCGGTGGCGGTCTCGGTGCGGGACGGTCTCGGCAACCGCCTGAAATAGACGCGCCTGACACGAACAGGGAGGAACGAGCGATGAGCGAGACGCAGCGGGACGTGGCGCGGGAGCCCGAGGATCTGGCCCGGCTCTTCCACGAGCGGGCCAATGCCGGCGACGCCGAGGGGCTGGTCGCCCTGTACGAGCCGGCGGCGGTGGTCGCCGCGGGCGAGATCGTGGCGACGGGCCACGACGAGATCCGCCGCTTCTACACGGACCTGCTCGCCCGCAAGTCGGACTTTCCCGAGCCCGAGACGCTTCCGGCGATCCGCAACGGCGACCTCGCGCTCACCTTCGCACGCCTGCCGAACGGCGCGCTCTCGGTCGAGTCGGCCCGGCGGCAGCCGGACGGCACGTGGCGCTGGGCGATCGACCAGCTCAAGATCAAGCCGGTCACGAAGGGCTGACGGGCTCGCAGCGGCCGAAGTCAGAGGTTTCGAAAGGACAAGTCCTTTCGCAGGTCCGGGGCGGAGCCCTGGTGGAGGAACGTTGGGGCGCTGCCCCAACACCCCGCCAAAGGAGGTGACCCCTTTGGAATCCCTCAATCCGCGGCGGAGGCCGAGCGCCGCGGCGTGGCGCTGCGCCGGTTGGCGAAGACGCCGGGGGCGGTGCCGGGGACCACGACCAGGCGCCGGACCTCGCCGCGCAGGTAGGCCTGAAGGAAGCGGGTGTAGTTCTTGAACACGACGCAGCCGTTCGAGGCGCCGCTCGGGCCGAGCATGTAGGTGTGGGCGAGGATGCCGTCGCGCCCGTGGATGGCGGCCGAGCCGCCGACCGGGTTGAGGCGGATCGCCCGCACGCCGTGGAACAGGGCCTCGCGCTCCCGCAGGTCGTAGACGCCGGGCGGGGTGGCCCCGCGCATCCGGACGTGGACGTAGTCCGGGTTGTCCTGGGCGACGCCGAGGCCGGAATGGGCCTCCAGCACCTCGCCGCTCGGCAGGGTCACGGTGGCGGCGCTGATGTCGTAGACGGCGACGCCCGGCTCCGAGACCGGGCCCGGCACGACGCGGCGCCGCGCGGCCGAGTCGACCGCGCCGCTGTCGAGCCCGGCATAGGCCATCGCCTTGTTCGAGGACGCGGCCGGCGCCGAGCCGGGCAGGTCGAACATCTTCTCGAAGAAGGAGCGGTCGTCGGTCACCGCGGCGCTGAACACGCTGCGGGTCGGCTCGGTGGAGGCGCGTGCCGTGGCGATCCGGTTCGACGCGGCCCGGGCGGTCTGCGTCCGCGGCTCGAAGCGGAATTCCTCGGGGCGCCGCATCGGCAGCGGCACGGTGAGCGCGACGCGGGCCGTCGGCGCGGCCGGGCGCGGCGCGGCGGAGGGCGCGATGTCGACAGATTGATCCGCGGGGAGGGCGGCGAGCGTCACGGGCGGTTCCGGCGCGGTCGGAGCCCGGAAGGCGACGGCCTTCGGCGCCTGTCGGACGAAGCCGCTTCCGGCCGTGTCGAGGACGGGCGCGGGGTCGAGCATCCAGGCCAGGGCGCCGGGCGCGGCCGGCGCGGCGTCCGCCGGTTCGGCCTCGCCCGAGACCTGCGCGGTCTGTGCGGGCGAGGGCGCGGCGGTCTCCTGCGGTTGCAGCAGGCCGGCCAGGGCGAGGCCGCCGAGGGCGGTGAGCGCGAGCGCCGCGAGGGGCGGCCCGCGCCGACGGCGGACGACGGGCCGGGCGGAGCGACTCTGAACGAGCTCGGCGATGTCCATTCGGGCGGTACTCGACAACGCGGATCCCGCACGGCCTCTCACCGTCTTCCCGGCCTCTCTGTGCCAGAACGACGATCGAGATGGCTTCGCCGATTAGGGAATGATCAACCTTAAGCCTTTCCTCATTGAACGGGATCTTGGTTAATCTTGCCTAAATCGCAGCCACCTCCTGTCAAAAAGCTTTGCCGCTGAACGTCAGGTTCAGCCGTGGCGGACAGCCGGGATGACGGCCAACGCTGCCGCGTCGAGACCGAGCTCTCTCCGCCCGATGCCGCATCGTGCCCCGCGGGTCACAGGCTGTGTAACGTTGTTACATTCCGCGCCGCCGCGTGTTGACCCTTCGCCGCATCGCAGCGAAGGTACGCCTGCCAAGGTTCCCTTGGGCGGATGTCCGAGGGCTAAGAGGGAATTCGGTAAGCCGGTTCGCGCGACGCCGAAGCTGCCCCCGCAACTGTGAGCGGTGAGTTCCCGTCACCGATGGTCACTGGTGCCATGCACCGGGAAGGCCGCGACGGGGGCGCTGACCCGTGAGCCAGGAGACCTGCCTCGGCACGACGATGTCCCCCGGACGGGGTGTTCCGGCGGCGTGCCTGATCGGCGAGCGCGTTCCCCAGCGCGCGTCCGGCCCGGCATCCGCTCGGGCCCGCGTCCGAACAGCCAGAGCGCGCCCTGTGAGAGTTCGGACGAGCCTGTACGCCGTCATCGATGGAAGGCCGGCCCGGCGCCCGCGCTGGATGCTGGCCGCGCTGCTCTGCGCCGGCCTGCCCGGCGCGGAGGCGCGGGCACAGGATTCGGTCACCCTGGACGAGTTGGCGGTCGAGGGAGAGGGGCGCGGCCAGGGCAACGGCGTCGGCAACGGCGCACCGGACGGCCGGACGGCGGCGTCCGGCACGATCGGCCTGATCGGCCCGACGCCGGGCTACCGCGCCGACCGGGCGGTGAGTGCGACGCGGACCGACACGCCCCAGCGCGACGTGCCCCAGGTCGTCACCGTCGCGCCCCGGGAGGTCATCACCGATCTCGCGGCGACCCGTGTCGATCGCGTCTTCAACTACACGCCGGGCGTGGCGCAGCAGAACAATTTCGGCGGCCTCTCCGTCTTCAGCTACGCCATCCGCGGCGTCACCACCTCCGAGATCTACAAGAACGGCTTTCCGCTCAACCGCGGCACGCCGCCCCCGCCGGACACGCAGAACGTCGAGCGCATCGAGGTGCTGAAAGGCCCCGGCAGCGGCCTGTTCGGGCGCAGCGATCCCGGCGGCCTCGTCAACATCGTCACCAAGCAGCCCACGCGCGAGCGCTTCGTGGAGATGGGCGGGCTGTGGGGTTCGTTCGGACAGGTCCGCGGCACGGTCGATTCCGGCGGCGCGCTGAACGAGGAGGGCACGCTCCTCTACCGCTTCAACCTCGCCGCCGGCCGCCAGGGCAGTTTCCGCGATTTCGTGGACGGCGACCGGCTGCTGGTGGCCCCCGTCCTGAGCTGGCAGATCACGCCGGACACCCGGATCACCGTCGAGACCGAGTTCCTGCGCAACCGCATCGTGTTCGACCGCGGTGTCATCGCCCTCGACGGGCGGCTCGGGGTTCTTCCGATCTCGCGCTTCCTCGGCGAGCCGGGCCAGAGCACGTACCAGACCAGCAACACGATGCAGGTGCGGGTCGATCACCGCTTCAACGCCGACTGGCAGATGCGGCTCGCCACCCACTTCAACACCGGCACGCTGGAGGGCGAATCCGCCGAGATCCGTGCCATCGCCGCCGACAACCGCACCGTCTCGCGCGACCGGAACCTGCGCGACTACCGCTGGGACACGGCGATCGGCCAGGCGGAGGTGGTCGGGCGCTTCGACACCGCCGGCATCGGCCACACACTGCTGCTCGGCTTCGAGCGCGAGAGCACCGACAGCCGGGTCGTCTACAACCGCTCGAACTTCCGCACGAGCCCCTACGCCATCGACATCGACGATCCGCGCTACGGCCAGCCGCTGCCGCCGCTCACCATCCCGCGCAACAACCTGGAGCGGATCACCAACACCGCCCTCTACGCGCAGGACCAGATCGCCTTGAGCCCGGAATGGAAGGCGCTGGTCGGCGTGCGGTTCGACTTCTTCGAGCAGTCGTTCCGCGAGCGCATCCCGCGCTCCCAGGTCGATCAGACCTATTTCGCGGCGACCCCGCGGGCGGGCCTGGTCTACCAGCCGACGCCCGAACTCGCCCTCTTCGCCAATGTCGGCACCAGCTTCCGGCCGAATATCGGCCCCGACGCGGCGGCCGTGGCGCTCTCGGGACCGTTCGCGCCGGAGACCGGCATCGGCTACGAGGTCGGGACCAAGATCGACCTCTACGGGGGCGCCCTGGCGCTCACCGCCACCGCCTTCCGGGTCGATCGGGAGAACGTGCTGACGCCCGATCCCAACAACACGGCCTTCTCGCTCGCCGCCGGCGCGGTGAGGAGCGAAGGCTTCGAACTGACCGCCGCCGGCCAGATCACGCCGGAGATCAAGATCCTGGCGGGTTACGTCTACGCCGACGCTTTCGTGACCAAGGACAACGTGCTGCCGGTGGGCACGCCGCTCATCAACGTGCCGCGCCACTCCGGCAGCCTGCTCGCCGTGCACGAGGTGCAGGCCGGCCCGTGGAACGGGCTCGGGATCGGCGGCGGCGTGCGCGGCGTCGGCGAGCGGGCAGCGGACGCGGCCAACAGCTTCTCGCTGCCGGCCTATATCGCGGTCGATGCGCTCGCCTATTACCGCTACGAGAACTTCCGCTTCGGGCTGAACGTCGAGAACGTGTTCGACACCGAGTATTACGAGAGTTCGCTCAACCGCTTCCGGGTCTATCCCGGCTCGCCCCGGCGCGTCACCGGCACGCTGACGGTGCGGTTCTGATGATGGCCCGGTCGGACGCCGCCCCGGTTCCGCGCACCCGCATCGGCGCCATCGACGCCCTGCGCGGGCTGGTGATGCTCTTGATGCTCGTCGATCACGTGCGCGAGTTCTTCTACCTGCACGCCCAGGTGACCGACCCGGTCAACCTCGCGGCGACGCCGCCGGACCTGTTCCTGACGCGGGCCGCCTCGCATCTCTGCGCGCCGGCCTTTCTGCTGCTGACGGGGCTCTCGGCGAGCCTCTACGGGCAGAAGCACGGCAGCCGGGCGGCGACCTCCGCCTTCCTCGTCAAGCGCGGGCTGTTCCTGGTCGTCCTCGAAGTCACCCTGGTGAACCTCGCCTGGACGGGCAGCCTGCTGCCGCCGGTCCTCTACCTTCAGGTGATCTGGGCGATCGGGCTCAGCATGCTGGCGCTCGCCGCCCTGCTCTGGCTGCCGCGCCCCGTTCTGATCGGCGCGGCGCTGGCGATCATGCTCGGCCACAACGCCCTCGACGGCCTCGTGCTCACGCCCGACCAGCCGGGCTACGCGCTCTGGGCGGTGCTGCATCAGCGCGGGATGATCCCGCTGCCCTGGGGCGCCGCGCGCACCTCCTATCCGGTCCTGCCCTGGATCGGCGTCATCGCCGCGGGCTACGCGCTCGGGCCGCTCTACGCCCCCGGTTCCGACCCGGCCGTACGCCGCCGACGCCTCGTCGCCCTCGGCCTCGCGAGCCTCGCGGTCTTCCTTCTCCTGCGCGGCCTCAACGGCTACGGCGATCCGCATCCCTGGCAGGCGGGCAAGGACGGGTTCGCGGGCGCCCTGTCCTTCATCAACCTCACCAAGTACCCGCCCTCAGCCGATTTCCTGCTCGCCACCCTCGGCCCCGGCCTGCTGCTGCTCGCGCTGTTCGAGCGCGTGCCAGAGGGACGCCTGCGCTGGCTCGCCACCTTCGGCGGGGCGCCGCTGTTCTTCTACCTCGCCCATCTCTGGGCCCTGCGCCTCGTCTATGACGGCCTCGCTTCCCTCGGCATCGCCGGAGCCTCGGGCCGGGTCGAGGCGGGGGCGCCGTGGCAGATCTGGCCGATCGCGGCGGCCTTCGCCCTCGCCCTCTACCCCGCCTGCCTCTGGATGGTGCGGCTGAAGCGGCGCAGTGCGTGGCCCGGGCTGAGCTACCTGTGAGGCCGGTTCCGCTTGAATCCTCCGTATTGCTTCCCCCGTCATCCCGGGGCCGCGCAGCGGAACCCGGGATCCACCCGTGACGCGCGGCTCAGCGTGGCATCACGGGTGGATTCCGGGTTCGCCTTCAGCGCCCCGGAATGACGGGGTTCAGGCTTTACCGAACCAATCAACCGGAAACCGTATGATACGCCATCCGATTGATCGCTTCGGTGCCTTCTCCGTCATCGCGAGGCGAAGCCGTGGCGATCCAGAGCGCGCCCTATCCGGAGAAGTCGCGCCCTGGATCACTTCGGCTTCGCCTCGTGATGACGGCGTTGGGCCAAGCCCGAGGTGATCAACCGGAAACGGGATGAGGCCGGCGCCGAGGAACGGCCGAGTCATGTGCGCATCCCCTCTCCCCGCACGGCGGGGAGAGGAGGCCGTCAAAACTACTGGTACCCCTTCGGGAACGGGTTCGGCTCGATCAGGTCCGGGCTCTCGTAGACCACGTCGAACTGGCCGTCCGCCCGCGCCCGCGCCACGCGGGTCTTCGACCAGAGGTGATGGTTCTCGTGGACCTTCACGGAGCCTTCCGGCGCATCCTTCATCTCGATGCCGGGCGACGCCTCGATCACCCGGTCGATCTCGAAGCTGCCGGCCTTCTCGACAGCCGCCTTCCACAGGAAGGGGCTCAGGTAGGCCGCCTGGGTCGCGTCGCCGATGACGGTCTTCTCGCCCCAGCGCTTCTTGAAGGCGGCGACGAACTTCTCGTTGGCCGGGTTCTTGAGCGACTGGAAGTACTTCATGCAGGTATAGGCGTCGGCGATGTTCTCGCCGCCGATGCCGTCCACCTCGTCCTCGGTGACGGAGACGGTGACGAGCGTCTGCTTCTTGAGGTCGATGCCGGCGGCCTTGAGCTGCTTGTAGAAGGCCACGTTCGAGCCACCGACGACGGTCGAGAAGATCACGTCCGGCTTCTTCAGCTTGATCTTGTTGATGACCGAGTTGAACTGGGTGTGGCCGAGGGGGAAGTACTCTTCGCCCGCGACCGTGCCCTTCAGCACGCTGGTGATGTGCTTGGTGGCGATCTTGTTGGTGGTGCGCGGCCAGATATAGTCCGAGCCGACCATGAAGAAGGTCTTGGCCCCCTTCTCCTTGCCGACCCAGTCGAGGCCCGCCAGCGTCTGCTGCGTCGCCTCCTGGCCGGTGTAGATGACGTTCTTCGACTGCTCCAGACCCTCGTAATAGGTCGGATAGTAGAGGAGACCGTTGTACTGCTCGAAGACCGGCAGCACCGCCTTGCGCGAGGCCGAGGTCATGCAGCCGAACACCGCGGCGCAATGGTCGTTGACGACGAGCTTGCGTGCCTTCTCGGCAAAGGTCGGCCAATCGGAGGCACCGTCCTCCTGGATGATCTTGATCTGGCGCCCGAGCACGCCGCCGGCCGCGTTGATCTCCTCGATGGCGAGCTTCTCGCCCTGCGTCGTCCCGGTCTCGGAGATCGCCATGGTGCCGGTCAGCGAGTGCAGGATGCCGACGGTGACCTCCTTGTCGGTGACGGCGAGCGCGCCCGCGCCGGCCTGCGCGAAGGCGCGCCCGGGCAGGGCGGTCAGCAGCGGCGAGGCGGCAAGGCCGAGGAGGAGGCGGCGGCGGAGATGGAAGTGGGCATCGTTTCGGTCACGCGAGCGCATGTCTTCTCGAAATCCTTCGAACGTCGTCCGGCAGACCGGCTCGAATGTCGGCCTTGATGCCGCCAGACGAGGCCGGTGCCCCGGCCCGTATTTCGTCTCAGGAAATCGAGTTGCATCAAGGGGAATTGCTGGGCGGCCTGCCCATATTTCTCGCGATCTGCCGCCTCGCTGGTCGTTCGAGAACTATTTTACTTGCGCCGCCGCCCCGGCTCGCATCCGCTCAGGGCTGCGAACAGGATGCGGAACAAAGCCTCCATGCCGGCCGAGAGGGCGCCGCCGTCCGGGGCGAGGAGGCGCAGGCCGAGCCCGGCCCCGTTCGGCAGCGGGCTCACCCCGGTCAGGCAACCGGCCGCGTCCGATGCCTGCCGCAACAGGGGACCGGCGAGGCGGGCGTCGTCCGGCGCGCCGAGGACGACCATCGTGCCGTAGGCCCGGTGGCCTCCCATCGGCGAGTCCGGGCCGGTGAACGCCGCCCCGTCGATGCGGCTGCGCTCCCGCACCAGCGCGCGGCCCTCGGGCGTCCGGATCGTTAGGCCGAGATCGAGCCGGTCGAACGGCCGGCCCTGGCCGAGCGGATCGTGGCAGGCCACGCTCTCGGTGACGATGGCGCGGGCGCCCGGCTCGGCGGTGATCTCGGTCGAGATGGCGAGATGCGCGTCGGGAAACAGGATGAGCGGATCGGGATTGAGCGCGAGGAAGGCGTCGGCGGCGATCGTGAGCCGCGTCTCCTGGCGCGTGGGCTCCGGGCCGCCGCGATGCACCACCGTGCCGGCCTGCGTCGTGACGTGGACCCGCGCGCCCGTCCGCGCCGCGACGTCGAGGGTGAGATGGTCGGCGGCATAGAGCCCGCCGGAGGCCGATTGCAGGTAGAGCGTGGCGAGGTCCGGGCTTCCCGGATGCATCCGGAAGGCGCGGGTGATGTGGAACGGGTAGGGCACATTCTGCCGCGACAGCACGGTGGTGCCGCCGCCGCGGGCGAAGACCAGGGAGGCCCGCACCCGGCGCCCGACCGGCGCGGGGGCCGCCTCGGCCGGGGCGGGCGTCTCGGGCAGGCCGTCCAGCGACAGGGCCATCAGGGCGCGAACAGCACGGCGCGGCAGATCGCGTCGGCCACCGCCTCGACGCCCTCGCCGGAGCGGGCGTTGGTGGCGGCCACGGGCTTCGTGCCGCGGACGCGCGCCGCCTCCGCCAGCATGCCGGGCAGATCGACGCCGACATGGGGCGCAAGATCGGTCTTGTTGATGACGAGGAGGTCGCAGCGCAGCACCCCGGGGCCGCGCTTCCTCGGGATGTCGTCGCCGCCCGCCACGTCGATGACGAAGATCCACCAATCGACGAGATCGAGGGAGAAGGTCGAGGCGAGGTTGTCGCCCCCCGATTCGAAGATCAGGAGCTGGAGCCCCGGAAACTTCGCCTCCAGATCGTCGCCAGCGGCGATGTTGAGGGTGGGATCCTCGCGGATGACGGTGTGCGGGCAGGCGCCGGCCTCCACCGCCTCCACGCGAGCCGGATCGATCAGCCCGGAGCGGCGCAGGCGCTCGGCATCCTCCTTGGTGACGAGGTCGTTGGTGACGACCGCGAGATCGATCCCGCGGGCCTGAAGCGCCGGGATCAGACGCTCGATCAGCGCGGTCTTCCCTGAGCCGACCGGGCCGCCGATGCCGATGCGGGCGGCGGTGACGGGCTGAGGCAGGGCAGGGGAGAGGGAAGCGCTCATCGCAGCATGTACCGTTGGGCGAGCGGCAGGACGGTCGCGGGCTCGCAGGTGGCGAGTTCCCCGTCCACGAAGACCTCGAAGGTCTGCGGATCGACCCGGATCTCCGGGCAGGCGTCGTTCCAGAGCATGTCGGCCTTGGTCAGCGTGCGGGTGCCGCGGGCCGGCAGCAGGTTTTTGCGGAGGCCCAAGCTCTCGCGGAGCCCGCCCTCGATGGCGAGCGGGTGGACGAAGCAGGCCGAGAGCCCCTGCTTGGCGAGCCCGAAGGCGCCCCATTGCGGGCGCATCAGCATCGGCTCGCAGGTCATCAGGGAGGCGGCGGAATCGCCCATGGCGCCCCAGGCGATGAAGCCGCCCTTGATCACGAGTTCCGGCTTGATGCCGAAGAAGGCCGGGCGCCAGATCACGATGTCGGCCATCTTGCCGGTCTCCAGCGAGCCGATATGCTCCTGGATGCCGAAGGTGCGCGCGGCGTTGATCGTGTATTTCGCGATGTAGCGCTTGATCCGCGCGTTGTCGCCGAAGCCCGGCCGCTCCTCCGGCAGGCTTCCGCGCTGGTCCTTCATCTTGGAGGCGAGCTGCCATGTCCGGCAGATCACCTCGTGGATGCGGCCCATGCCCTGGCTATCGGAGCCGAGCATGGAGATCGCGCCGATATCGTGCAGCACGTCTTCCGCCGCGATGGTCTGGGCGCGGATGCGGCTCTCGGCAAAGGCCACGTCCTCCGGCAGGGCCGGGTTGAGGTGGTGGCACACCATCGTCATGTCGAGGTGCTCGTCGAACGTGTTGACCGTGTAGGGGTTGGTCGGGTTCGTCGAGGAGGGCAGGCAGTGGGGCAGCCCCGCCACGCGGATGATGTCCGGCGCGTGGCCGCCGCCGGCGCCTTCCGTGTGGTACATGTGGATGGTGCGCCCGCCGATCGCCGCCAGCGTGTCCTCCACGAAGCCGGATTCGTTCAGCGTGTCGGTGTGGAGCTGGACCTGGAAATCGTGCTCGTCGGCGAAGGCGAGACAGGAATCGATCGCCGCCGGCATCGCCCCCCAATCCTCGTGGATCTTCAGGCCCAGCACCCCGGTCTCGAGCTGCTCCTTGAGGGCCGCCGGCTTGTGGGTGTTGCCGCGGCCCAGAAATCCGAAATTGACGGGCCAGGCTTCCGCCGCCTGGAGCATTTTTCCCGTGTTGAACGGGCCGCCGGAATCGATGCCGACGGTGATCGGCCCGAGCGAGCCGCCCAGCAGCGTGGTGATGCCGGAGGCGATGGCGTGGTCGGGGAGCCCCGCGGAATCGAAGTGGACGTGCACGTCGATGGCGCCGGGCGTCGCGATCAGCCCCTCGCAATCGCGCACCGTGGTGCCGGCCGAGACGATCAGGCGCGGATCGACCCCGTCCATGATCGCCGGGTTGCCGGCCTTTCCGAGGCCGACGATGCGCCCGTCCTTGATGCCGAGATCCCCCTTCACGATGCCGAGCACCGGATCGATCACGAGGACGTTGCAGAGGAGGAAGTCGAGCGCGCCCTGCGCCGCCGTGACGCCGGGGGCGAGGCCGATGCCGTCGCGCAGCGTCTTGCCGCCGCCGTGCAGACACTCGTCGCCGTAGACCGCGTGGTCGTGCTCGACCACCGCGATGAGCGAGGTGTCGGCGAGCCGCACGCCGTCGCCAGTGGTGGGGCCGTAGAGGGCGGCGTAGTCGCGCCTCGGGATCGTGACCATGGTTCCCAGTCTCCCCTCAGGCGCCCTTGAAGCCGCGGGCCTTGGCGCGGGCCAGCGCGTCGGCGCGGGCCGCGTCGCTGTCGAGCCGCCCTTGCGTCAGGTTGTTGAGGCCGGTGAGTTCTTTCGCGCCGCCGAACCCGGTGAGCGTCACCGTCTTGCGCTGGCCCGGCTCGAACCGCACCGCCGTGCCCGCCGGGATGTCGAGGCGGAAGCCCAGCGCCTTCGCCCGGTCGAAATCGAGCGCCCGGTTGACCTCGAAGAAGTGGTAGTGCGAGCCGATCTGCACCGGCCGGTCGCCGGTGTTGACGACCTCGAGGCTCACCCGCGGGCGGCCGGCGGCGAGTTCGATCTCGCCCTCGGCCGGCAGGATCGCGCCGGGCTCGAGCGTGTCGGGCTCCGCCCCTTCCGCGGGGCGGATCGGCTCGTGCACGGTCACGAGCTTGGTGCCGTCGGGGAAGACGCACTCGACCTGCAGGATCGGCATCATGGAGGCCACCCCCGGCATCACGTCGCCGGTCGTCAGGATGGTCGAGCCCCAGCCGATCAGGTCGGCGACGGAGCGCCCGTCGCGGGCGCCCTCGAGGATCTCGTCGGTGATGATCGCCACGGCCTCCGGGTAGTTGAGCTTGAGCCCCCGGGCGCGGCGCTTGCGGGCGAGTTCGGCGGCGGTGAAGATCGTGAGCCGTTCAAGCTCGGTCGGCGTGAGCAGCATCGGCTCGGCTCCTTTCAGTTCGCGAACAGGCGGAGTTCGGCCTGGGCCTGGCGCATCGCGGCGATCTCGATCAGCGGGGTGAAGCCGGTGAGGTCGATCGCGTCCGCCGGCTCCGGCACCGGCCGCTCCTGCAACGCGGCGATCAGCGGCAGTGCCCCCCCTAGCACACGCTGCGCCTCGATCGCCCCGATGGCGCCGAGCCGCACCGCGGCCGAGGTCAGGCCGCTGGCGAAGAGGTAGCCGGAGACCGACGCCGCGTTGCGCTCGTCGAGGCCGAGCGCCGGCCACAGCGCGCCCTGCACGGTGGGAAGGTGCCCGAGCATCCGCCCCGCGCGCACGGCGGCGCGGAGGTCGGCGGCGCCCGGCGTGCCGAGGCGGCTGTGCGAGGCGAGCAGCGAGGCGCCGTTGCGGCGGCTGCCGGTCCGCATCGGCTCGGCGAGCGAGGCGGCCTCCACCGCCGCGTCGATGGCCGCGAGCCGCTCGATCGCCCGATCCGCGCGATGGGCGAGGATCAGCGCGACCCGGTCGGTTTCGGCCCATCGGAAGCGCAGGGCGGCGGCGACGGTGCGGGCGAGCGCCGCCTCGTCGAAGGCCGGGTTCTCGGCGACCAAGCCTTCGAGGCCGTTGGAGAAGGCGAAGCTGCCGCTCGGGAAGGCGGTGTCGGCCTGCTGGAGCGCGGTGAGGGCGGCGAGCAACGCCTCAACCCTCCTCGGCCGCCGCGTCGACGGAATGGGCGACGCGGCCCTCCTCGATCAGGGCGCCGAGGCGCACGAGATAATCCTCCGCCGGCCCTTCCAGCGCGACCAGGATCGCGCCGCCGTCGAAGCGGATCCGCCAGTGCAGGTTTCCGGCATGGTAGCCGAGTTCGAGCGCGTCGGGGATGCTCGCCGGCACGAGCCGCAGCCAGCGCTCGGCGCCGACGCGGGCGACCAGGGCATGATGGTCGTCGAGGACGAGCACGGCCCCGTCGAACAGGGCCTGATCCCGCGGCAGGGCGAGCGCGATCTCCTCGCCGCCCACCGTCGTCGCCCGAAGGCGGCGCCGGGCCACGTCGGCGCTCGGCACCCTCAGGATATCCACCGCGCCGTGATGCTCGAGGTGATGCAGGCGCTCCGCCAAGCCGGCCTCCGACCGGTTGCCCAGGACGCGTTGGATCACACGCATACGCCACGACTCCGATGCACACGACGCTCCGCTCAACGAGCGGGAAGGGAACTCCTCCGGAGTCTATGCGAGGATCGGGCCAAAATCGAGCGTAAAGAGAATTTATTTTTCTCAGAAAGAAATAAAAGTGGGTTGTGAATGTCTTACCGCGACGCGAGCAACGGGGTCGCGTCGCGACCGCGGCCCGGCACGACCACGACGCGGCGGATCTCGCCGCGCAGATAGGCCTGCAGGAACCGGTCGTAATCCTTGAACGAGATGCAGCCGTTCGAGGCGCCGTTGGGGCCGAGCAGGTAGGTGTGGGTCAGGAGGCCGACGCGGCCGTAGATCGCCTCGCTGCCGCCGACCGGCGTGAGGCGCAGCGCCCGCACGCCGTGGAACGGCGCCTCGCGCTCCGTCAGGTCGTAGGTGCCCGGCGGCGTGGAGCCGCGCATCTTGAGATGGACGAAGCGCGGGTCGTCCATGCTCTCGCCGAGGCCGGAATGCGCCTCCAGTCGCTCGCCGCTCGGCAGGACCACGCTCTGGGCGCTGATGTCGTAGACCGCGATCCCGCCTTCGCCGGACGGCGGCGCGACCGGGGCCGGTGTGACGAGCGGCCGGCGGGCGGCCGACTCGGCCGCGCCGTTCTCCAGGGCCGCGTAGGCGAGGGCGGGGGCGGGGGAGGCGGGCTTCTCGACGCCGAGCAGCTTCTCGAAGAAGGTGCGGGTGTCCTCCGTCGGGGTCGGCGCCACCGCCACCGTGGCCCGGCGGGCGGCGAGACGCTCGGCCCGGCGCAGGGCCGCCGCCGCTCCGAGGCTCGTCAGCTCGGGCGGGCGCCGCACGGGCAGGGGCACGAGCTGGGCGAGAGCGGCCTCCTGAGGCGCGTCCGGGAGCCAGAACAGGGCCGCCATCCCGAACCGGGCGTCGGCCGGAGCGGGCAGCGCCAGCGGCCCCCACTCGGCGAGCGCGACGTCCTGCGGTTCGGCGGCCTCCGGTGCGGCGGCTGGTGCCTGGATCGGCTCTTGAACCGACGCTTCAAGCGACCCCTCAACCGACCCTTGGGCGGCGGTCTCGGCCATCGCCTCCGAGGGGATATCGGTCACGAGGGCATGGTTCACGGGGGCGTCCGGCACCGGCTCTGCCGCAAAAGGCGTCACCACGGCTTGCCGGGGCGGCAGGCCGAGGGATCCGAACGGGGCGGACGAGGCCAGGATCAGCGCCGCGCTCACGTAAGCGGCCGAGGGCAGCGCCCACGAGAAGAGAGGATGTGCCATGCTGCGCCGCCCGAAACCTCGTCCCGGAGCGGCCCCCGCCCCCGAACCGCCCTGTCGGCACGGGCGCGATGCTCCCGCAGCCGGTCAATCTGTCGTTAACCAAATGTCCGGCGGCACTCGGCGATTCTGGGGCGAGATCGTGGTCGGGCGGGGGTAAAACCGGAGCGGACTTTGGGCCGGGCCGGAGAATTGCCGCCGGATCGCAGGCCGGCCGCGCAATGTCGAGAGGTCGGATCGGCTCGAAAATCGCGTCGGTCGAAGATTTGCGGCGATGATCCGTTCGGCTCTCAAGTCGCCATCGGATCCGGACGATCGGCGATCTTGTCGAGACGGAATGCCCGATCGTCCAAGACGCACCGCGATCATTTGGGCGATCGGAGATACCCGCGAATCTGCGCGAAGGACGCACCGATGGCGTTCAGGGCTTGGCGTCTGCTGCCGAGCAGGTGCTTCAGCTCGAGTTGCGCCGATCCGTGGGGCGGGCCTTCGAGGTCCGGCAGGGGCGGCAGGATATGCGCGTAGTAGGTTCTGCCGAGAAGCCGGTGCAGCAGACGCTCGCCGGGGAACGGCTCGTTGTTGTTCAGGGCGCGTGCGGCCTTAATGAGATTGCGGATGTCGTACTGGACCGGGCTGATGTCCGGCACCTGCTTGGCGAGGCCGAGCAGCGTGTAGACGGCCACGCGCGCGGTGCGGACCGAGCTGTCCATCGTGAAGACGATGTCGTTGGAGGTTTCGACGAACTGGCCCATCAGGCCCAGATTCGTGCAGCCCTTGGGCACGACGTGCGGCCGGTCGCCGGCGGCGCGGGGCATGAACATCGCCGTGATGTAGGGCATCAGCGCCAGGCGAACCTTCGTCCTGGCCGCGACCGCATCCAATTGATCGGCGATCCCGAGGTGGTAGCAGAGTTCGCTCAGGATCTCCCGGCCCGTGCAGGCCGGCATCGGCTTGCCGACGTGGTTGCCGTCCCGATCCATCAGGAGCGCGTAGGCCCAGAGCACCAGCACGTCCTTCGGCTGACCGGGAAAATGCGGCTGGCGGTTGCAGGTCACGCTCAGCACCCAGTTCGAATCCGTGAAGGTGATGATCCCGCCCGTCACGGTCCTGCCCGAATAGGGATCGTTGACCGCCAAGTCCTTCAATCGCTCGACGAGTGGCGACGGCTGGCAGGTCAGCGTCACCGATTCCCACATCGATTTCCCGGTATCGCCGTAGAACTTTTCGGGTTTTCCGAAGATCGGGGATTTTTCCGCCAGGTTCTTCCACAGCGTCCAATCGCTGTCCTCGCCCGGGTCGTGCCGGCCGCGTTCGAGGAGAGGTGCACGGTCCATGTCGCCGTAGGCCGTGCCCTCGGTCATCGAGCCCGTCAGGGCGAAGACCACGTCCCCGTCCCCGACCGGGATGATCTCGTCCCTGCCGTCCGTCCGGACGTGGATGCCCGTGACGGTCCGGGTCTCGCCCTCGACCCGCATCGCGAGGTCGTCGGCGCGGGCACCGAACCGCACCGTCACGCCGCGGGCCTGGAGGTGGTCGACCAGCGGCCGGACGAAACTGTCGTACTGATTGTATTTCGGGAAGACGAGCGCCGACATGTCCGCCAACCCGTCGATCGCGTCGAGGAAGCGGTGCATGTAGAGCTTCATCTCGAGCAGGCTGTGCCAGTTCTCGAAGGCGAACATGGATCGCCAGAGGAACCAGAAATTTGTCTCGAAAAATCCGGTGCTGAAATATTGCTCGATGGTGATGTCGTCGAGATCCTCCTTGCGCTTGAGCAGCAGCCGGATCAGCTCCCATTGCTGGGGTTTCGTCAGCCCGAAATGCGTAAAATCGCGGATCTGCCCTTGCCGATGCATGAGCCGCGCTTTCGAGTAGTTGGGGTCGCGGTCGTTGACGAGCCGATACTCGTCGAGGACGCTGTAGCCTTCCGGCAATTCGAGCGCCTGAACATCCTGAAACATGTCCCACAGGTTGTCGTAGTTCCAGTTCATCTCGCGGCCGCCGCGGATGATGTAGCCGTCCTCCGGCGTGCCGGCGCCGTCGAGGGAGCCGCCCTCGACGCTCAAGGCGTCGAGGATGGTGATGTCCTCGCCTCTCAGGCCGCCGTCTCGGATCAGGTAGAAGGCGGCCGCCAGCCCGGCGATGCCGCTGCCGATGATCCAGGCCCTGCGCCCCGCCACCCGCTGATCCGGGACGGGGCGGTTGCGCATGTAGGCCCCCATCATGTCCGGGGGCGGCAGCGTGTTGTCGGGCCGGTGCTGCCAATAGGCGGCCGACGCGTCCGCCTCCACGACGACATCGCGGCCATCTTCGCCCGGGTGGGCTCCCGCCATCGCGCGTCTCCCAAGGTAAGCGCCCGGCGTCGTCACGTCGACGTTACGGATCGGGCCGCGATCGGTTCGCAACTGCTGTCAGCGGATGCCGGATGAACGCTTGCCCGAGATCGCGTCGGACGCTCGGGTTCCGGCCGGAGCATTTCTCGGCCCACCTGCCGAGTCTTCCAATGAGACAGATCAATTCGTGCCGCCGGCCTGTGGGTTAGGGTTGGGATCTGCTCTCGAAGGGGCGTGAAGTGCTGGTGTCGTTCGGGCGACGACAGGGTCCGGTATCGAGACGTCTCCGTCGAGATCCGGTGATCGTCGGGGAAATACAGAACAGACGCCGTGCCGGTCGCGTGTGGTCGTCGGCGCAGCTTCGAATTCTGCCTCTGTGTGCCCACGGACGCCCCTTCGACGACCCATGATCGCGGAGAGACGGCCGTCTTCAGCTGGCCCGGTTCGCCATCCTGACCGAGACGCGGCCGGGACCACCGGACCGTGCCCTATCGTGCGAGGAGGAACGCATGGCCGAGCTCGTGGTGGTTGGCTTCGACGATCCGCACGAGGCGGACCGCGCCCTGAACGCGTTGGCACGCCTGCAGACCGAGTACCTGATCGATCTGGAGGATGCGGTCGTCGCCCTCCGGAGTCCCGACGGCAAGCTGCGGCTCAAGCAGAGCGTCGATCTCGTCGGCGCCGGCGCGGCCTCCGGCGGCATCTGGGGGGCGATGTGGGGCTCGCTGGTCGGCCTCCTCTTCCTCAACCCGCTGCTCGGCCTCGCCACCGGCGCCGCCCTCGGCGCGGGCGCGGGCGCCCTGTCGGGCAAGCTCGCCGATTTCGGCATCAACGACGATTTCATCCGCAAGATCGCCGAGACCCTGCAGCCGAACACCTCGGCCCTGTTCATCCTCGTGCGCAAGGCTCAGCCGGAGAAGGTCCTCGCGGAGATGTCGCAGTTCCGCGGCCGCGTGATCCGGTCCTCGCTCTCGCCGGAGCAGGAGAGCCGTCTGCAGGCGGCCTTGTCGCGGCCGGAGGTGTCGATGCCCGGAAGCGCCGAGCCGGCATCGCCGTCCGCGGACGGCGCCGGCGGCAGCCCGCCGCCTCCCGGCGGGGCTCCCGGTCAGACGAGCGCCTGAGCCCCCCGAGGGGACGGCTCGTCGGCGGCACGGTTCGGACGCGCCGCCCGACGCTCTAAGCCGATATAGGCCGGTGACCGGCGGCGGCCGCCGGCCGGGGGCGGCGGTTCAGGACGCTGCGGAGGGCGCGCGCGACCTGCTCGGTCGAGTAGGGCTTGCGCACGAGGTCGAAGCCGTGGGCATCGTCCTGGGCCAGCACGTCGCTGTAGCCGGTGGTCAGGATGATCGGCAGGTTCGGGTGGTCGGCCCTCAGACGCCGTGCGAGCTCGACCCCGCCCATTCCCGGCATCACCACGTCCGAGAAGACGGCATCGAACCGGAACGGCACCCGCTCGAATTCGACGAGCGCCGTCTCGGCGTCGTGCGCCCAGACGATCGAGTGGCCGAGATCCTCCAGAAGCTGGGTGCAGAAGCGCCCGACATCGAGGTTGTCCTCGACCACGAGCACGCAGAGCGCCCGCTCCTCGATCGGGGCCTCGGGCTCGTCCTCCCCCGGCTTCGCCTCCGGTTCGGGCGGATCGACCTGGGGCAGATAGAGCGTGAACGTGGTGCCGCGTCCCGGCTCGCTCGCCACGTCGATGTCGCCGCCCGACTGCTTGGCGAAGCCGATGACCTGGGAGAGGCCGAGCCCCGTCCCCTTGCCCACCGCCTTCGTGGTGTAGAAGGGCTCGAAGATGCGCGTCAGGTGCTCCGGTGCGATCCCGATCCCATCGTCGGAGACCGACATCGCGGCGAAGGGTCCGGCCGCGCCGGCATGGCCGCGGATCGAGGGCAGCGCCGTCCCGCAGGCGAGCCGGAGCGTCAGCGTGCCCTCGCCCGATACGGCGTCGCGGGCATTGACCGCGAGGTTGACCAGCGCGGTCTCGAACTGGCTCGGATCGACCCGGACGTGGCAGGCGGCCTCCGGCACCGCCACCGCGATGTGGATGCGGGTGCCCGTCACCGCGTTCAGCATGTCGGCCACGCCGCGAAGCCGCTCGCCCAGATCGAACACCTCGGGCTTGAGGGGTTGCCGCCGGGCGAAGGACAGGAGCTGGCTCGTCAGCTTGGCGGCGCGATCGACGGTGTCCGAGACCGCTTCCAGGTAGCGGCTGCGCCGCTCCTCCGGAAGGTTCGGCCGGCGCAGGAACTCGACCGAGGAGCGGATGATGGTCAGCAGGTTGTTGAAGTCGTGCGCCACGCCGCCGGTGAGCTGCCCCACCGCCTCCATCTTCTGGGCATGGCGGAGCGCCTCCTCGGCCCGGGCGAGCTGCTCCTGGCTGCGCAGCCGCTCGGTGACGTCCTGGGCATATTGGAACGCGCCGATCCTGCGCCCTTCCACGTCCCGCAGGGCCGTGAACCGCAACTCGTAGAAGGGCCGGTTGCGGTCGGCGTCGCCGAACGCCTCGACGAGGCTGAACTCCTCGCCGGACAGGGCGCGCGACCAGACCGCCCGCGCCGCCGCGCGGTGGTCGGGATGGTCCCCGAGCAGGTCGAGGAGGCTGTCGCCGGCCCGGGGCCGGACGCCGTAGATGCTCTCGAACTCGTCCGCGTAGGCGCGGTTGACGGCGAGCACACGGTAATCGTGGTCGAGCGCGGCGACCAGCGCGTCGGTGGTCTCGAACACGTCGGCCCAGAGCTTGCGCTGGGCGAGCGCGTCCGCGACGCGCCGCTCCAGCGTGGCGTTCATCTCCTGCAGCCGCTCCTCCGCGAGCTTGCGGTCGTGGATGTCCTCGACGACGCCGTACCAGCGGATGATCGCGCCGCTCTCGTCGCGCCTCGGCCGGGCGCGCGCCCGCATCCAGCGGTACGCGCCGGTGCCGGCGATGCGGATGCGATAGTCCACGTCGACCGGCTCGCCGGAGGCGAGACAGCTCGCGAACACCGTCATGGTCCAGGGCACGTCGTCGGGGTGAAGCGACTTGGCCCAGCCGGATCCGTCCGGCTCGCCCGGGGCCTGTCCGGTAAGTTCGAGCCAGCGGTTCGAGTAGGAGGTGATGTTGCCGTCCGGGTCGCAGGTCCAGGGCACCTGCGGATTGAGCTCGACCGTGTGCCGGTAATGGTCCTCGCTCTCCCGCAGGCGCCGCTCGCCGAGAACGCGGGTTGTCGTCTCGGCGGTGACGCAGAACAGGCCACTGACGGCGCCGGCCTCGTCGTAGGCGGGCGAGTAGGTGAAGGACCACCAGCCCTGCTCGGGTCTTCCCTCCCGCGAGAGGTCGAGCATGACGTCGGTGACGGTCTGGCTCTCGCCCGCGAGGGTTGCCTCCACGAGCGGGCCGATCTCGTCCCAGATGCTCGCCCAGACCGCGCGGAAGGGCTGCCCCAGGGCGTTGGGCAGCCGGTAGCCGAGGATCGGACGGTAGGCGTCGTTGTAGAAGCAGAGGAGGTCCGGCCCCCAGGCGAGAAACATCGCCGTGGGGCAGGACAGGATCAGGGACAGCGCGCTGCGCAGCGATTGCGGCCAGCGCTCCGGCGGCCCGATCGAGGTCGCCGACCAGTCGTGGGCGCGGATCTCGGCGCCGGTCCGTCCCCCGGGCGGCAGGAACGAGAAGGCGTCAGCCATGATGCGCGACGCCCGGCGCCCAGGCATCGCCACGCGGCACCCAACCCACCACCCAACCCACCGGCCACCCCATCGCGGCGCGGTCGCCGACGGGGTCGCTACCGGTCGCGGTCGGTCGAACCGCGCCGGCCGGGCGCTTCAGGCTTCGAGGGGGGCGACCAAGCATGGCGGGAGGATGACCTGTCGGTTCGTCGCGGGCGGGCATCGGGCGGGCATGGGGTTGCCCGCGCTTCAACATCTCGCGAATTGTAACCGGGGTGAGCGCCGGGAGTTGCCATCCACGGCGGCAACACAGTTGTGAAAAGAAAGATGCCGTCCTCGGTGCGGTCGATGGCACGATGCGCCGAATTCCCGACGGCGCCAGCCTCACTTTCGCCTCGGCCGAACCTGCATGGTGGAACCATCCGGCCGTCCCGAACCTGTCTGTACGATGAACTGCGCCACGACGAGCGAGCAGGAGGCGTTGCGCCTTCGAGCCCTGGACCGTTACCGGTTGCTCGACACGCCCCGTGAGCAGGATTTCGATGAGATTGCGGAGGCGGCCGCCGAGTTGTGCGAGACGCCGATCGCGGTGGTCAACCTCGTCGGCGATGGGCGACAATTCTTCAAGGCGGAAGTGGGCCTCGGCGTGCGCGAGACGCCGCTCGAGACGTCCTTCTGCCGGCAGGCCATCCTGCACAACGACTTCCTCTACGTCCCGGACACCGCCCGCGACCCGCGCTTCGCGGGCAATCCGCTCGTCGAAGGCGAGCCCGGCCTGCGCTTCTACGCCGGCGCCCTCCTGAAGACCGCCGAGGGATTGCCGATCGGGACCGTCTGCGTCCTCGACACCCGGCCGCGCAAGCTGTCGGAGCGCCAGCGCCGCGGCCTCGCGCGGCTCGCCCGGCAGACCATGGCGCAGATGGAGCTGCGCCGCTCCCTGCGCGAGCAGGCGGAGCAGCGCCTGCTGCACGAGCGCATCCTCGACAGCGCCACCGACTATGCGATCGTGGCCACAGACCCGCGCGGCCGCGTCACGCGCTGGAACGCGGGCGCCGAGCGCATCCTCGGCTGGACCGAGGCGGAGATGCTGGGGCAGGCGATCGAGGCGTTCTTCACGCCGGAGGATCGGGCCGAGGGCCGAGCCGAGGTCGAGATGCGCATGGCCGCGCAGTGCGGCCGCGCGCCCAACGAGCGCTGGCACATCCGCAAGGACGGCAGCCGCTTCTGGGCCTCGGGCGAGATGATGCCGCTCACCGCCGAGGGGGGCGGGCTCATCGGCTTCCTCAAGATTTTGCGCGACCGCACCGGGCCGCGCAACGCGGAGGCCGCGCTGCGGGACAGCGAGCTGCGCTACCGCTCCCTCGTCGAGGTCAGCCCGCAGGTGGTGTGGTTCGGCGACGCGGCCGGCACCATCACCTACTGCAACGCCTACTGGTACGACTACACGGGCCTGCCCCCCGGCGAGACCGGCGAGGCGAGCTGGATGGGCGCGATCCACCCCGATCACCGCGAGCGCGTCCGCGAGGCGTGGCTCGCGGCGGCGCGAAGCCAGGGGGCCTACGAGGTCGAGTTTCCCCTTCGCCGCGCCGACGGGCAGTACCGCTGGTTTCTGTCGCGGGCCCGGCCCGTGCGCGACGAGGCGGGCCGCCTCACGAGCTGGATCGGCACCACCCTCGACATCCACGAGCGCAAGGTGGCCGAGGAGCGCTTCGAGGCGCTCACGGAACTGGCCCCGGCCATCATCTGGTTCGGCAATCCGGACGGCAGCCTCAGCTACCTGAACGACCGCTGGTTCGCCTATACCGGGCAGACGCCGGAACAGGCGCTCCCCCTCGGCTGGGGCGAGGCGATCCACCCGGACGACCTCGCCGGCCTGCTCCTGGCCTGGGACACCGCGCGCAGCCGCGAGATCGTCTACGACACCGAGGCGCGCCTGCGGCGCCACGACGGGACCTATCGCTGGTTCCTGATTCGGGCCGAACCGCGCCGGGATGCGAGCGGCGCGGTGGTCGGCTGGCTCGGCAGCAACAGCGAGATCCACGATCGGCGCCAGGCCGAGGAGGATCTGCGCAAGGCGCGGGAGCAGCTGTACCTCGCCGTCGAGGCGACCGGGACCGGCATCTTCGACTACGACCTCGTCACGGACACGCTGGAATGGGACGCGCGGACCCGCGCCCTGTTCGGCCTGAGGCCGGACGCGCCCGTCAGCTACGACGTGTTCCTGGCGGGCCTGCACCCGGACGACCGGTCCTGGGTCGACCAAGCGGTCATGGCCGCGCTCGACCCGGCCGGAAGCGGCAGCTACGACATCGCGTACCGGACCGTCGGCCTGGAGGACGGCGTCGAGCGCTGGGTCGCCGCCAAGGGACAGGTCTTCGTCGTCGACGGCCGCCCCGTGCGCTTCATCGGCACCGCGCGGGACGTCACGGAGAGCCGGCGGGCCGAGCAGGCCCTGCGCGAGACCGAGGAGCGCTACCGCCTCGCGGCGCGGGCCACCAACGACGCGATCTGGGACTGGAACCTCGCGACGAACCACGTCCTCTGGAACGAGGCGCTCACGGTCGCCCACGGCTATCCGCCGGAGGCGGTGGACCCGACCGGCGACTGGTGGATCGCCCAGATCCATCCCGACGACCGGGCGCGGATCGACGCGTCCATCCACGCGGTCATCGACGGGGCCGGCACCGCCTGGAGCGACGAGTACCGCTTCCTGCGCGCGGACGGCAGCTACGCCGACATCCTCGACCGCGGCTACGTCATCCGCGACGGGCACGGGGCGGCGGTGCGGATGATCGGGGCGATGTTCGACATCAGCGAGCGCAAGCGGGCCGAGGAGCACCAGCGCCTGCTCACGGGCGAATTGCAGCACCGGGTCAAGAACACGCTCACCCTCGTCCAGGCGATCGCCAGCCAGACGTTCCGCAACGCCCCCGATCCGGAGGCGGCCCGCGAGGCCTTCGCCGCGCGCCTTATCTCGCTCGGCCGCGCGCACGACATCCTGACCCGGTCGAGCTGGACCGAGGCGCCCATCGCCGAGGTCGTGGAGGGGGCCCTGGCGGTCCATCGCGGCGCCGCGACGGCGCGCATCCGCGCGAGCGGGCCGGGCGTCCTCCTCGGCGCCAGGGCGGCGCTCTCGCTGGCGCTGGCCCTGCACGAACTCGCCACCAACGCGACGAAGTACGGCGCCCTCTCCAACGAGTCGGGATGCGTCGACCTGCGCTGGCACGTGGTGCACGAGGGCGAGGCGCCCCGCTTCTGCCTGACATGGTCGGAGCAGGGCGGTCCGCCGATCCTGGCCCAGCCCTCGCGCCGCGGCTTCGGCTCGCGCCTGATCGAGCGCAGCTTCGCCGCCGAGGTCGGCGGCGAGGTCAAGCTCACCTACGCGCCGACCGGTCTCGTCTGCCGCCTCGAAGCCCCGCTCGCCTCCATGCAGGAGCCGCGGAACGAGGCTGCCGCCTGAGGTGATGCGGGGCGGCAGGACGCCGCGCGGCCCCGCCACTCCCATCCGCCACCGGACTGCCGGGATGCGCCCTCGATCGGCGCGTCGGTATGAAGATGGCGTGGCTTGTGCATACCGCGTCGCTGCGGTCTTATGGCGATCGATGCCCCGACCGTGGGTCGCCCGCCGCGGCGGCGAGCGCTCTCACGAACGCGGCGACGCCTGTCCGCGGGGCGGCACCGAGCCCGCGATCCACGCTCGCGCCGCCGGCTTCGACCGGGGCCGCCGCGCTCTTCATGTCCCCGCCGACGCGCCCGACGCGGCGTGCGGGCCCCATCTACGGCTTCGCAACGGGAGTTCCCTGTACGATGAGACGCACCACCCTCTCGGCCGCCGGTCTGGGCGCCCTCCTGGCCTTCACCGCGCCGGCCTCCGCCCACGACCTCTGGCTCGACCCGACCGGGAGCGGCGTCCAGGTCCTCTACGGCCATCCCCACGAGCCGGAACTGCCGAGCGCGGGCAAGCTGATGAGCCTGACCGCCTACGAGCCGTCCGGCGCGGTGGCGCTGGCCGCCAAGATGGAATCCGCTCCGGCGCCGGCGCTCAGGGCCGCGCATGGCGGCGACGCGCTGTTCGCGGCGGCCTACGACAACGGCTACTGGGTGCGCCTGCCGGACGGCAGCTACCGCAATGCCAGCAAGCGGATGCTTCCGACGGCCGACAAGAGCCTGTGGTCGGTGAAGTTCGCCAAGGCCGTGTCCGGCCCGTCGGCCCCGTGGGGGAAGGTCGTCGGCCAGCCGCTGGAGATCGTTCCGCTGGAGGAGCCGGCCTCGGCCTCCGGCCAGATCCGGGTGCGGGTGCTCTTCGAGGGCCGTCCGCTCGGAGGCGCCAGCGTGGTCGCCACCGACGGCGTGACCTTCAAGAGCGAGGCGGATCAGGCCCGCGCGGCGACCGATGCGGAAGGCGTCGCGGTCGTCCCGCTGCGGCGTGCCGGCCCGCAGGTGCTCGGCGTCAGCCACCGGGTCACCCCTTCGCAGACCCCGGCGCTCGCCGATTCCGACAGCTACGGGGCGACGCTCGCCTTCACCGTGACCGATCCGAAGACCAACTGAGCGTCACGCTCGATCACAGGGGGCGGCCGCGATCGACCGCCCCTTCGATCGTCACGATCAGGCTGCGCTCGTGCTCGACGATGCCGCCGACGGCGACGATCTCCGAGGCGGGATGACGTCGGACATAACGTGATCACTCGGCGCGGATAAGTGGTTCGGGGTGCGTCCCACGCGATGATCATCCTTTGGAACCGAGGTGAACATGCGCTGGCGCGACCGTCACCTTTCCACATTCTGGAGATTCATCGACTACTGGCGGTGGGAGAACGATTGGTGCGCGAGCCGCACCCGCAAGCTGCGCCACGCGTGCCCGCGGTAGGAGACCTTCCGCTTACCGGAGGAGGCAACGGCCGCGCTCGCCTCTTGGCATAACACCTGCAAGCGTGACCGGACGTTCGGAGCATGTCTCCCATGGTGTTGCTGGCGCCCTCCCCACCGGCTTCCGCGGCCGAGATCGAGCATCGGGTGCCTCCTGGGCCCGAGGAACGTATCCCCCGCGCTGCCCTCGGTCTGCTCGGATTGCAGCACGTGCTCGTGATGTATGCGGGAGCCGTGGCGATCCCGCTCATCATCGGCCGGGCGCTCAATCTGCCGCCCGAACAGGTCGCCATGCTGGTCAGCGCCGACCTGTTCGCTTGCGGCATCGTCACGCTGATCCAGAGCTGGGGCCTGCCCGGCATCGGCATCCGCATGCCGGTGATGATGGGCGTCACCTTCGCCGCCGTCGGCCCGATGCTCTCCATGGGGACGAACCCGGCGATCGGCCTCACCGGCATCTACGGCGCCGTCATCGCTTCCGGGATGTTCGGCCTCGTCGCCGCCCCGCTGATCGGGCGTCTCCTGCCGCTGTTCCCGCCGGTCGTGACCGGCACCATCATCCTGGTCATCGGCATCTCGCTGATGCGGGTCGGGGTGAACTGGGCCGCCGGCGGCGTCGGCAACCCGAACTACGGCGCGCCCGTCTATCTCGGCATCGCGGCCTTCGTGCTCTGCGCCATCCTCGCCATCACCCGCTACGCCACGGGATTCCTCGCCTCGGCTTCGGTGCTGATCGGGATCGCGCTCGGCATGATCCTCGCCGGATTCGCCGGTCTGGTGGAATTCGACCGTGTCGCCGTGGCGCCCTGGTTCGACATCGTGCGCCCCTTCGCCTTCGGCTGGCCGAGCTTCGATCCGGTCTCGATCGTTACCCTGTGCCTCGTGATGATCGTCGTGATGATCGAGTCGACCGGGATGTTCCTGGCCCTGTCGCAGATCACCGCCGATCCGGTCGATGAGAAGCGGCTGACGCGGGGCTTGCGCGCGGACGGGCTCGGTTCGGTCATCGGCGGCATCTTCAACACCTTCCCCTACACCTCGTTCTCGCAGAATATCGGGCTCGTCGGCGTCACCGGCGTCCGCTCGCGATGGGTGACGGTGGCTGCGGGCTTCATCATGCTCGGCCTCGGACTCATCCCGAAGCTCTCGGCCCTGGTCGAGGCCGTGCCGCAATGCGTGCTCGGCGGGGCCGGTCTCGTGATGTTCGGCATGGTCGGCGCGACCGGCACGCGCATCCTCGGCGGCGTCGATTTCGCGCGCAACCGCAACAATCTGTTCGTCGTCGCGGTCTCGGTCGGTTTCGGCATGATCCCGCTCGTCGCTCCGAACTTCTTCAAGCAGATGCCGCATGCGCTGCATCCGCTACTGGAGTCGGGCATCCTGCTCGCCGCGATCGCGGCGGTGGGACTGAACCTGTTCTTCAACGGATTCAGCGACAGGGCGGCGTCCCGTGAGGCGGCGATCCGTCAGGCCGAGGTCGCGCAAGCCCACTGACGTCCCCGCCGGGCGCCGCGTCAGGGGACGCTCGGGTCCTGATCGGCAGCGTCGTCGATGACGCTGACATCGATGACGCTGACATGGGCCGCCACCACCTTCCAGCCGTCGGGGAAGCGCAGCCAGGTCTGGCTCTGCCGTCCAACGCGGCCGGGAGCGGCCTCGCGCCGGAACAGCGTCATCGCCACGGCGCAGTCGCGGCCATAGGTGGTGATGACGGTGCCCGCGAGGTCGCGGGCGAGACCCTGCGAGGGCCGCGCCCGGCGGAAGGCGCGGATCGCGTCCATGCCGTAGAGGTTTTCCGCCGCGCCGTAGCGGATCGTGCGGGGATCGTCGTGGAACAGCCGTTCGAGTGTCGCGACGTCGTTGCTCACGAGCGCCGCCTCGTAGGTCGCGAAGACCCGCTCGACCTCCGCCTTCACCTCCGGATCGTCGATGATCATCACGCTTCATCCACGGCCGCGACCGGCGCCCGGACCGCGCCCTCGCGTTCCAGCTGACGCGCCACGCGCAGGCAGAGCGCCTCGTTCCAGGGGGCGGCGATGACCTGCACGCCCAGAGGCAGGCCGCCGTCGAGCCAGACCGGCACCGCGACCACGGGCAGGCCGATGAAGGAGACCGGCTGCGTGAACACGCCGATATTGGGCCGCACCGGCAATTCGACACCGTCGAGGACGAAGGTCGTCTGGCCCGATCGCGGCGCCCGGCAGGGCGTGCTCGGCGCGAGAATCACGTCGACCTCGCGGAACAGCGCCAGCACAGCGTCGCGATACCAGCGCCGGAATCGCTGTGCCCGTTCGACGAAGGGGGCGGGCAGCATCGCCCCGGCGATCAGCCGGTCGCGCACCGCCGGATCGAAGTCGCCGGCACGGCGGCGTAGCCGGTCGAGATGCAGCGCAGCGCCCTCGGCCGCGGTGATGAGGTAGGCCGCCGCCCGCGCGCGTCCCGCCTCCGGGATCGAAATGCTGCGACGCGCGCCCAGCGCGCGGGCGACGTGCTCGACGGCGGCGAACGCCTCCGGGTCGCCCCCTTGCGCGAAGTAGCCTCCGGCGACCGCGATGCGAAGGTCCGCAACGCCCCGTTCGAGGTCCGGAGTCGCGGGTTCAGGGGGGCGGGACGCGAGGCTCGGATCCTCGGGATCGGCCCCCTGCATCGCGTCGTAGGCCAGGGCGAGATCGCGGGGCGAGCGTGCCATCGGGCCGAGATGGTCGAGACTTCCCACGAAGGGGAAGGTCCCGGACCGGCTCAGCCGCCCATAGGTGGGCTTGAGCCCGAAGCAGCCGCAGAAGGCGGAGGGCACGCGGATCGAGCCGTTGGTGTCCGAGGCCAGCGCGAGCGGCACCAGGCCGGCGGCAACCGCCGCGCCCGAGCCGCCGGACGAGCCGCCGGACATGTGGCCGAGGGCGTGCGGATTGCGGGTGTTGCCGTCGTGGATGTTCTCGCCCGTGAAGTCGTAGGCGTACTCGCCCATGCCGAGCGTTCCGACCAGGACGGCGCCTGCCGCCTCCAGCCGCCGGATCAGAGTGGCATCGCGGATGGCCGGCGCCCGCTCGCGGTTGATCCGCGAGCCCGCCCGCGTCGAGAGTCCGGCGACGTCGAACAGGTTCTTGACCGCGAAGGGCACCCCGGCCAGGGGGCCGAGGGGGTCGCCCCGGGCCCGCCCCGCGTCGAGGGAAACGGCGCGGGCGGTGGCGCGCTCGGCCAAGCGGTCGGTGAAGCTGTTCAGCGCCGGATCGATGCGGTCGATGCGCTCGAGCGCGGCGGCGACCACGTCGCGGGCGCCGACCGCCCCCGCCGACACGGCTCGGGCGATGTCGGCGGCCGGGGCGAGGCTCCAATCCGTCGTCACGTTCACGCCGTGTAGACCGGAGCCGTCTCGGCGGTGTCGGGCAGCGGGAACAGGCCGACGAACGCCGCGGCCGCGTGCAACACCCGCAGGTTGGCGACGATCGTCTCGCTCCAGGCCGGATCGACCGCGAGGCCCAGCACGGGCGCGGTCGCCGCGGCGTAGGCGTCGAGATCGGGCGTCGGCGTGTCCGCGGCGTAATCGGTCATCGGTTCTCTCAAAGGATCGAGCGCCTTGCGGCCGGTCCGGTGCAATGGCCGCGCCAGGATCGGGCGGGGCCGCCCAAGAGTTCCGGCCAAGACACGTCCGCCGTTCAGGAGCGCCTCACGCTTGGCCGAGGGCGGCGAGCACCGCGCCGGAGTGCGAGACCCAACCGAAGATGCCGCCCTGGGCCTTGATCATGGCGAGGCCCGCCTCGTGGAAGGCCGGGATGTACGAGCCGCAGGCATCGGCGACGACGACGCAGCGATAGCCGCGGTCGTTGGCCTCGCGCACGGTGGTGTGCACGCAGACCTCCGTCGTCACGCCGCAGACGATCAAGGTCTCGATGCCGCGAGCCTCCAGCAGAGCCGCCAGCCCGGTCGCGTAGAAGGCGCCCTTGCCCGGCTTGTCGATCACCGGCTCACCGTCGAGGGGGGCCAGTTCGGTGACGATGTCGTGACCGGGCTCGCCGCGGATCAGGATGCGGCCCATGGGACCCGGCTCACCGATGCGCGCCCTCGGCGCGCCGCGCTCCAGCTTGGCCGGCGGGGCATCCGAGAGATCGGGCGCGTGTCCCTCGCGGGTGTGGACGATGAAGAGGCCGGCCGCGCGCGCGGCGGCCAGCAGGGAACGGGCGGGCGGCACGGCGGCGGCGAGCAGCGAGACGTCGTTGCCCAGACTCTCGCCGAAGCCGCCGGGTTCGAGGAAGTCACGCTGCATGTCGATGATGACGAGGGCTGCCCTGGCCGGCTCGAACGGCAGGGGCGAGGGTTCGGCGTCGAGAAGGGGTCGTTGATCGGACATGGGCCACCTCGGAATGCTCTCGCGGGAACCGGACCCTGACCTTGCCCGGGCCGCCGCGCTGATGCGCGGTCATGATGGCGGCATGCCTTCGAAGAATCGTGCCCGATCATGGTCTCCGATGCACGAAGTGTCGCCAGGCTGGCGCTCGGCTGTCCACCGGGCGGCCGCGCGGGCCGAAATCGACCGGCTGCGCTCGCAAACTTCTCCCACTCCGGGTTCGTGCCAGCATCATGTCCATGAAATGCGCAGGATGATCAGGCTGCGGGCGGTCTGGAAAGAATTTCCCGGGTCTCTCGGCCGCGATGCGATCTCACCATCAAACTCCATCGTTCCTCATGAACGTCGGAACCGGCCATACACTGGCAACCCAGCCCGAGAGCCCCGAGGAACTGTTGCGAATTTGTGACTTATGCTGCCGCGCGGACGTCGAGGGCCGCGGCCACCTTTTTGTTGGCACCCCCATTGCTGTTCCCGGACCACACGAACGGTCGGGGAGAACAAAATGTCGGTTCGGGGGCTTGCGGCGGTCGCATTGTCATTTTTCGCGGTCGGTACGGCGATCGCGGCGGATCTCAAGGAAAGGAAGGCCCCCGAGGAGGTGGCCGCCAAGGAAGTGCCGTTCTTCCTCTTCGCGGACACGCAGATCAGCTACCGCTACCAGTTCCCGACCGTCACACCCGGAATCCAGATCCAGCGCCCCGATGGAAGCTTCCGCTCGCGCGAGGCGCCCAAGCACATCCTCAACATTTCGCACGCGGATGCCTGGGCCTACGGCACGAACTTCTTCTCGCTCGATATTCTCAAGTCCGGTTCG
Source organism: Methylorubrum podarium (assembly GCF_040270385.1). Classification (NCBI taxonomy): domain Bacteria; kingdom Pseudomonadati; phylum Pseudomonadota; class Alphaproteobacteria; order Hyphomicrobiales; family Methylobacteriaceae; genus Methylorubrum; species Methylorubrum podarium. The sequence goes on from NZ_JBELQE010000100.1 coordinate 36,093, forward strand.
CAGTTTCCGGCCGGCACGACCAATACGCCCGGCGGCGTGCCGGTGTCCTACGATTACGGCAACACCGAAGCCTATGGCCTCTACCGCGGCACGCTCAGCCTGAACGCCCTGACCGGCACCAAGGCCTTCTCGTTCCCGGGCATCGTCAAGGAGGTCTCGCTCGCCTTCGGCTTCGACGCCAATTCGCAGAACGACGCCTTCGGCTCGAAGAAGCGCGACATCGTCGGCGGCCTGAACTTCGCCTTCGACGTGCCGGCCGGCTTCCTGAACCTTTCGGTCCACGCCTACAAGGAATGGAACCGCAACGGCTTCAACACCCAGCCCGACCGCGACCAGAGCTTCAACACGGTCCCCGAATTCGAGATCGTCTACAGCCTGCCGCTGACCTTCACCGGCCTGCCGCTGACGCTGGCCGGCTTCAACAACATCGTCCTGCCCAAGGGTCGCGGCATCAGCAACAACCCCGCCGCCTTCGCGTTCAACCCGCCGCGGGGGCTGGAATTCCTGTCGCGCACCAATCTCGTGCTCGATCTCGGCAAGCTCGTCTACGATCAGCCCAACAAGGTCGATGTCTTCATCGGCTTCCAGTACTGGCTGAACAAGTTCGGCAACCAGGAGACGGCGACCTTCAAGGGCACCGAGGAGAAGAGCTTCCTCGCCGGCGTGGCCTTCCACGTCTTCTGATCGCCGACAGGAACGCGAAGACGGATGATGGAATCGAGCGCTCGGCCCCGCCGCCTCTGGCTTCGCGATCCGCTGGCGATCCTCGCGGAGGGGGCCGGCGGCGGGCTCGTGGTGGAGGGTACCGGCATCGCGGAATTGGTGGCCGCGGGGGCCCGGCCCGCGAGCCCGGTCGACGAGGTCGTCGACGCCTCGCGCCACGTCATCCTCCCCGGTCTCGTCAACACGCATCACCACTTCTTCCAGACGCTCACCCGTGCGCACCCAATCGCGATCAACAAACCGCTGTTTCCCTGGCTGAAGGCGCTCTCGACCATCTGGCCGAGGCTGAATCCAGACGCCTTCCGGCTGGCGACGCGGCTCGCCTACACCGAACTCCTGCTCTCCGGCTGCACCACGGCGGGAGACCACCACTACCTCTTCCCGCGAGGCCTGGAGAACGCCGTCGACATCCAGGTCGAGGAAGCGCGCAGCCTCGGCATCCGTGCCTTCGTCACCCGCGGCTCGATGAGCCTGTCGGAGAAGGAGGGCGGCCTGCCGCCCGAGACGCTGGTGCAGGACGACGACACCATCCTCGCCGACAGCGAGCGGGTGCTCGGCCTGTTCCACGATCCCGAGCCCGGTGCCATGGTGCGGATCGGCCTCGCGCCCTGCTCGCCCTTCAACGTCACCAAGCGGCTGATGCGCGAGAGCGCCGCGCTCGCCGAGCGCCACGATTGCCGCCTGCATACCCATCTCGGCGAGACACTCGACGAGAACGCGTTCTGCCTCGACGTCTACGGGCAGCGCCCGGTCGATTACCTCGAAGAGGTCGGCTGGATGACCCGGCGGACCTGGCTCGCCCACGGCATCCACTTCAACGACGACGAGGTGCGCCGCCTGGGCGCGGCCGGCGTCGGCGTCTGCCACTGCCCGACCTCGAACATGGTGCTCGCCTCGGGCCAGTGCCGGACCTGCGAATTGGAGACGGCGGGCTCGCCCGTCGGCCTCGGCGTCGACGGCTCGGCCTCCAACGACAGTTCGAACCTGATGGAGGGCGTGCGCCACGCCCTGATGATCAACCG